>NZ_VRKW01000014.1 GCF_009746715.1 Ketobacter sp. MCCC 1A13808 | reverse complement strand
GAAGTAACACTGATTATTCTCCACAAACGCCAACGGCTTAAAGCTGTTGGGTTCATACAGATACAGTTTTTCCTTGTGCCCACGCTTTTCACTGAGCAGCACATCCCCGTTCCACACGAATTCTGTTTCCCCAAAGGCATCGCTTTTGCGCACCCGGCGGCCTAGCGGGTCGTATTCGTAGTGGAAGTTTTGGCCGCCTTTTTCAACAGTGGTGAGTTGGTTCTGGCTGTTGTAGTGGTATCGGGTTTGTATTTTTCCGCCGGTGCCACGGCGTTCCTGAATCAGGTTGCCGCGTGGGTCGTAGGTGAAGTGACGGTCGCCATGGAAGCGCAGGCGGTTACCGGGGGATGTTTTTTGGGTGGGTTGGTTTTGGGTTTCACTGTTCGCTGTGCCGCTCAGGATGTTGCCTGCCGGATCGAAGTCGAATTGTTCGCTGGCGTAGCCGTCCACTGCGGTTAGGCGGTCAAGCGCATCGTAGTGATAGGCGGTGCGGCCTTTGCGCAGGTCGTCGATCTGGTGCAGCCGGCCTGCGCCGTCGTATTGGTATTGCCGGTCGATCAGGGCTTCGCGGCTGTGTTGGCGTTGCACCCAGTGGCGGGTCAGGCGGCCTGCGGGGTCGTAGTCGCTACCTGCTTGCAGGGTGCCTTGTGTGCGGGCGATTTCCTGGCCCAGACTGTTGCGTTGCAGTTCTGTAATGCGCTGGCCGTTGTAGTCCAGTGCTGTGAACTGGCCGGCCTGGTTGAATTGATAGGCAATGGTTTCGCCATTGGGCAGGATGCTGCCGATACGGTGGCCCAGTGCATTGTATTCGTGGTGGATCTCGGACTGGTCCTGCTTTTCTGCCAGCAAGTGGCCGTTGGGGCTGTATTTGAAGGCGAGGGTGCGGGCGCGATTGACGGCACTGGCTAGGCGGCCGTTGCGATCGTAACTGAACGCGGCGTCATTACCGTCCGGGGTTTGCTTTTTAAGCATGCGGCCCAGTGCATCGCGTTTGAAGTGGGTGGAGTTTGCTTGCAGCAGTTCAGTTTCGGTATGTAGGCCTTCGATATGGGTTGTCAGGTGGCCTAGCGGATCGTATTGGTATTGTTGCACGCGGCCATCAAAGCCGACTTCTTCGATCAGGCGTTCGTTTTTATCGTATTTCAGTTGGTAGCGTTCGCCGTTTTCATTGATCAGCCCAATCAGGTTCCGTTCAAGATCGTATTGGTAATGCAGCACCTGTCCGTTGGGATCGATTCTCCGGACAACTTGCGCCAGGCCATCGTATTGAAAACGGGTGGTGCGGCCTAGTGCATCGGTGTATTGCGTGAGTTGGCGCGAGGCGTTGTAGTTGAGGCTGGCGCGCCCGCCGTCCGGATAGTGGATTGCGACAACGTCGCCTTTCTGGTCATGGGTGTAGCGAGTTTGCCTGCCGCCTTGCTCTACGGTGGCTACATTGCCCTGCTGATCGTAGCGGTAGTGGGTCGGCTCGACGGGTTGTGCTTCGTTGCCGGTGGCCCGGGTGATCAATTGGCCTTTGGCGTTCCAGGCGAGGATTTGTTTGTCGCCGTTGGGATCAATGATGATCTGGGGCAGGCCGACATCGTTATAGAAGTATTGAACGACGTTGCCTTCGGCATCGGTGGTTTTGCTGACCAGCCCCTGCTCGTTGTATTCCCGGCTCCAGGTGTTGCCTTCGGCGTCCAGAAAGCTGATCGGACGGTGCTTGAGGTCATACAGTTGGGTAAAGCCGCCCCCGGCAGCGTCTGAACAATAGGTCAGGTTGCCTACTTTGTCGTAAGTAAAGGTTTGCTCATTCCCCAGCGGATCGATGACTTTGGTTTTGCGGCCACAACGGTCATATTCGTAGCAGGTGGTATTGCCTTCGGGGTCGATTTCTTTATCCGGCAGGCCGTGTTCGTTGTAGTGTATTTCTAATAGATTGTCGTAGCTGTCATAGGATCGGCTGATGCGGTTGTCCGGGTCCCATTCGAAGTGATAGTCATAGATGGCACCATCGCCCAGGTCATCACCCCATTGACGGATACAGCGGGCTTTGGGTGTGTATTGATCCCATTGGAAATAGAAGTTGAAGCCGCTGCGCAGGGTGCGCTGGGTGATGATGTGGTTTTGATAACGGAACTGTTCGGCGTCACCGCCTGCGTCTTCCACTGCTATCAGGTCGCGCTGTTCATCGTAGTGGTAGCTGACCTTGGTTTGATAGGCGTTGGTTTGGAAAGCACCGCTTTGATTAGCGCCAGAGGAGGCTACGACCGGCGTAATTTGTTCACGGATGCGGCCAATCATGCCCCGGGCGTTGGCTTCAAACAGCAGAGTGCTGCCCCAGGTGGATTCCATGCGTTCGATCAGCTGGGTTTGATCGTTATAGAAACAGTCCCAGCGGTTGCCTACCGGATCGATCAGGGCTTTGAGGCGTAACGTTGCGGATCGGGCGCCGCTGATGATGTCGTCTCCGGCGAACAGCTTGTCCGGTTGGCCGGGTTGCTTCAGGTAATAGACGTTATGCCAGTCGCAATGCAGGATTAAGCCTTCTGCCCGGTTGCTGGTGAATTGGCCCACGGCAGGCACCGGGAATTCGATACGGCGGCCTTCGGCATCATGGAACAGGATACTGTCGTTGCCGATTTGCAGGGTTTCACTGACCGGATAAGTCCAACCATGGCCCAAGCCACGATTGACCGGATTCGAAGTACGGTAAAAACGCTTCCACTCCAGGGGAATTAATCCGCCGATGATAAAGTCTGTTTGCGGCAGCAGTTCTTCGCCTGTGATCATGCTGATGGGCTCAGACGACTGAACGGTTTTGTCTGCCTTAGGGGTGGTATCACCGTTGGGATTTTTACCCGTAGTTTCCAGATGACCGGCGTCCTGCCCGCTGAGCGGGCCATTACTGGCTGTGCTGGTGACTTTGCCGTCCACCGCGCCGCCGGATCGTCCCTGGTAGGTTTTTTTGGCTTTGGTTTTTTTCAGTTTGGTCGCGAGGGCAGTCAGGGTTTCGACTACTTTAGCGACTTTGGGCCCGCCGGTAGCAATCATTTTTGCGCCGACAGCCGATGTGCCGACAGCGCCGGTGGCCGCCGCCATCAAAGCGCCCACCACTAAGTCGGTGCCCATCGTGCCCGCCATATGGGCTTTATCCAGACTATGGTGCGCATCCCAGTAACGTTCCGGGAAGTCTTTCAGAATGGCCATCGCCTCTTCGTCGGACATTAGCAGAAAGAGGGTTTCAGCGGTTTCTCTTGAGGAGTCTGCAAACGCCTGACCGGCTGCTTCGGCCTGTTCTAATTTTGCCTGTAGTGCCTTTATATCGCCGGTGAGAATGGCGCCATAGATATCCAGGTATTCTTTGCCCAGGCTCGCCAGAACCGAGCCGACTGCGGCCACCATCTCGCCATATCCCGCAACACCGGTAACCAACCCATCTGCAATCGCACCGGTGTAGATAGCACCTTTTTCCACTAAATTGTATTCCGACAGCATGCGTTCGTGCATTGCTTTGGCATCGCTGGCGTCCATTACCAGGGTATCCAGGGATCGCTCCAGCTCTTTGCGCAGCTGAGCTGCATCCGCCTTGTCCTGAGTGTCGTTTTCGGGATGGAAGGTGACGGTTAAGGGGCCGGCGTGGACGTTATCCAGCTGAGCTTTGCCATCGGCGTCGGTCACACCTTTAATCGGGGAGGAGGGGTCTTTAGCGCAGATAACGGTATATGGGGTTTCAGCGACCGGCGTGTTATAGAGGTCGTCGTACACGAGGCTGATAGCGACCGGTTGGTTGGCCGAGCGGCAACTCGGCATGGCGTAGTTGTCAGGTATGGAGGAGCTTGCGCCCGATTTATTGGAATTGTTACCGCTGTTGCTGTCGTCGCCCATGTCTTGCTGATCCTCAGCACAAAATTCTACTTGGGTAGATAGACAGAGAGAGCGTTAAAGTTTAGGTTTTAACGGGCTTCTTCAAAAACACTGGCATTACTCATATACATTAAATTTCTACTTTATTTATCCTCCATGAGCATATACATTTGACGTATATGCTAGCAAGTTACTACTAGAAAGCATGGAAAACCGGGTAACAGTCCAAGGCGCCAAGCCGATCGGGCCTCCAGGAGAACAACAATGCCTAAACAGAACATTGACGAGTTAACCGACTTTGGTAAGCGACTAGTCACATTGCGCAAGCAGGCCGGTTATACCCAGACTGAACTGGCCAATGAGCTGGATGTCTCTCAGCGCATGGTATCCCACTATGAAGGCCATACCGAATACCCCCCGGCAGCCCTCTTGCCTAAATTAGCCGCACTGCTCAATGTCACCTCCGATGAATTACTCGGACTTGAACCCCTTAAAAAAAATCGCCAACCAGATACCCGCTTGCAGCGCCGCTTCCAGCAGATTGAGAAGCTACCCAACAAAGAAAAGCGTAAATTAGTGCAAGTCATTGATACGTTTTTAAAAGCAGCTCAATTATCGGAATCTACAACGCACCAATAACGGAGTGAATGATGAGTTTTCAACCCCAATCATTAGAACATTTAGTTGAGAAGATTCGGCACCTCCCACTCGAGCGCGTGGCTGAGGTGGAAGATTTTGTGGATTTTCTATGTGAACGCACCAAGCGTGAACAAATCAATAAACCGCACACGGCCTTAGACTTCCCTGTTTTAAGTGCAGGACAATGGCCTCAGGAATTAGAATTAAGTCGAGAAGAGATCTATGGTGACGATGGACGCTAAGCCTCTTTTTATTGACACTAATATCCTGGTATACGCCAGTGTGAAGGAATCCCCTTTTCAGCAGCAAGCGCTGGCTGCTTTAGAAACTGCGTATAATGCCAATCGTTCATTATGGATCAGTCGCCAGATCATCCGTGAATTTCTTGTCGTCATGACACGCCCGCAAGCGTTTGACTCCCTACCTAAAGATGCCGTTTTACAGCAGATCGAGCACTTCTCTAAAAAATTCAATGTAGCCGATGATACCAACAAAGAGACTCAGCAGTTAGTATCTCTGCTAAAGCAGTTCCCCTGTGGCGGCAAGCAAATACATGATATGAATATCGTCGCCTCTATGCTGGCCAATGGTGTCTCTAATTTGATGACTCATAACGTGAAGGATTTTAAACGATTTGAATCCATCATTATCGTAGAAAATCTATTAAACGAATAATAAACAACCCTGTCGAAGGAGCTAGCTCTCTACCTACAGATCCAGGAATCGGGGGATTTAGTTGTCCTGATATGAAGTTTAAGTTGAAACTGTTGGGTTCACATACAGCGCCTCTTCGCTGTTGCGCTTTTTACTGAGCACCACATCGCCGTTCCAGACAAATTTCGTTTCCCCGAAGGCATCGTTATCGGATACGGAGGAGCTTGCGCCCGATTTGTTGGAATTGTTACCGCTGTTGCTGTCGTCGCCCATGTCTTGCTGATCCTCAGCACAAAATTCTACTTGGGTAGATAGACAGAGAGAGCGTTAAAGTTTAGGTTTTAACGGGCTTCTTCAACCCCCGCCACCGTACACACCACCACCTTCACATACACACTGGCCAGCCACAAACTGAACCCGTCACCTTCAAAATCCCACGCCAATGGATCAATCCCGACCCGGATCATGGGGGGGTTGCTGTCGATCTTGTCCAGCAATGCCGGGCTGACTTCAGGGCCGGTAATCACACACCCGACCTTCTGCATCCCGATTGCCTGCTTCAGTTCCATCAGGTGTTTGGCACCGGGTTTCACATCCGGATTCAGCACCACGGCCCCCACAGAATGGATTCCCAGCTCTGCCTCCAGATACTGATAGGCATCATGAGCGAGTAAAAAAGGCTGACCTTGGGCAGATAAAATGGAGCGGGTTTGCTGATTCTGCTGTTGCAGGCTTTGATTTAGCTTTTCCAGATTTTGGGCTATAGATGGTGCCAGTTCGGGCCTGATAGCGACAATTTTCTCGCGAATGGCTTGCGCAAGCAAAAGCGCGTTTTCAGTATTAAACCAGAAGTGCAGGTCATAGGCTGAATTGTGACCGAAACGTTCCTGCTGATCCGGCTGGTGATCTTCGTCGTGCATCGCATCCCGCAGCGACAGCGTTTTGAGGCCGGGAACCGATTCCCAATTCAGGCTGATCTGCGCCCGCTGCGCCACTTTATCCAGATACGGTTCCCCTTGCGGGCCCAGCCACACCAGTAAATCCGCCTGCTGTATGGCTTTCAGATCGCTCGGTTTGAGCGCGTAATCATGAGGCGTGGCGCCTTCCGGTAATAAGGTTGTGACTCTCACCGGCGTATTTTGGGTGAGCTCCTGCACCATCAGCGCAATCGGACGCACCGAAGCCAGCAGTTGCAGCTCTGCGCCGGTTGATGGGTTCTCAGCGGCAGCATTAACGGGCGTTGTAACACCCCAAGACAGAGCCATTAGGCAGAAAATAAGTCGATACATCAGAATTCCAGACAGTAAATAGCAGATCAGCGAAAGCACAACGATGATAGCCGGCCGCGGCTGAGCGGCGCGCAATTGTACCATTGTTTTGGCCACGGATTGACTGGCAACTGAGCCTGATCATTGTGAAGCCGAGGCAACAGTATTAGGATGGCAGCGAATTCACAGGGGTCATCTGCTATTCATGTCAGACGAGATATTGGTCCACCTCCACGATGTGGGCCTTGATTTTAGAAACCGGCGTATTCTCAATCAGATTACATTCGATGTGCTTCGCGGGCAGATTCTTACCATTATCGGCCCCAACGGCGCGGGCAAATCGTGTTTGCTGAAGGTCATTCTGGGTTTATACCGACCCAGTCGAGGGGTCTGCCAGCAGATGCCGGATCTGCGTGTGGGCTATATGCCACAACGGCTGACGGTCGATTCGAGCCTGCCGCTGTCCGTGGAGCGTTTTCTGACGTTAGCGAATAACGGCGACACCGCCCCGGTGCAAGCCGCGCTAGACCGGGTTGGTGCGCGCTCACTTCGGGCAGCGGCAGTGCAAAGCTTATCCGGCGGCGAATTCCAGCGCGTGCTGCTGGCCAGGGCGTTGTTGCGTAAGCCGGACCTGTTGGTTCTGGATGAACCTGCGCAGGGTGTCGATTTGCAGGGGCAACAGGCGTTGTACCATTTGCTTGGCCAGTTGCGGGATGAAGCAGGCTTTGCCATTTTAATGGTGTCCCATGATCTGCATTTTGTCATGGCACAAACCGATCAGGTACTGTGCCTGAATCAGCATGTGTGCTGTTCCGGCACAGCCGACTCCGTGTCCCAACATCCGGAATACCTGAGTTTATTCAATAACAACGTCAACGATATTGCTATTTATACCCACAAACACGACCACCACCACGACCTGCACGGCAAAGTCGTAGAAGACGAAGACGGGTGCCACCACCATGATTGAACTGATGTTACCGGCGCTGTGCATTGGTCTGGTTTTGGCGGCAATCTCCGGCCCGATGGGGTGCTTTGTGGTCTGGGGGCGAATGGCGTATTTCGGCGACACCCTGGCCCATTCCGCGTTACTGGGCATTGCACTGGGTTTTTTGTTTGAACTGAATCCCTCCATCGGCGTGATTGTGGTGAGCAGCAGCATTGCCCTGGCCCTGACTGTGCTGCAAGGGCAGCGCTTCATCGCCAGCGACACCTTGTTAGGCATTATGGCCCACGGCACCCTGGCGCTGGGACTGGTATTGGTCAGCATGATGGACCATGTGCGGGTGGATCTGCTGGGGCTGTTATTCGGGGATCTGCTGGCGACGACCTGGTCCGATCTGGTGTGGGTGGGCTGTCTGGCCGGCCTGATCGGCATTACGCTGAAGTTTATCTGGCGTCCGTTGCTGAATATTACGGTCAACCAGGAACTGGCCCAGGCGGAAGGCACTGCGGTGGGCGTGGTCCGATTGCTGTATATGCTGGTGTTGGCCAGCGTGGTGGCGATTGGCATGAAAGTAGTCGGTGCGTTGTTGATAACGGCAATTTTGATTATTCCCGCTGCAGCAGCGCGCAAACTCGCTAACACCCCGGAGCGCATGGCCTTGATCGCCAGCTTGGTGGGCATGATGTCGGTGTTTTCCGGCCTGTCCTTGTCCTGGTATGCCGACACCCCCGCCGGACCCAGCATCGTATTGAGTTCGGCGCTGGCGTTTTTGTTGATTTTTATTTTGGTCAAAAGGCAAGACGGTTAAATTTATGTTTTCAGATCGCGTCAGTCACTTCCTGTTTTTAGCTCTAGAAATCATGTCTGCCCTGCTGTTGCTGGTGATGGGTATATTAGTACTGGTTGTGTTGGTGGTGTACATCGTTGACCGATCGCAGACGCAGCAGGCGATTCGGCGAAACTATCCGGTGATCGGTCGCTTTCGATATCTATTCGAACATCTGGGTGAATTTTTCCGGCAATATTTTTTCGCCATGGATCGCGAGGAACTGCCTTTTAATCGCGCTCAGCGTTCCTGGGTTTATCGCGCCGCAAAGGATCTGGACCGCACCGTGGCCTTCGGTTCCAGTAAAGACATCTATCGCTCCGGCAGCATTATATTTGTGAATACCGCCTATCCCACACTGGATGAAGACATGGTGGAAACCGCGCCGTTAGTAATCGGACCGGACTGCCCGCACCCCTATTCTGCAAAATCCATAATTAATATTTCCGGCATGAGTTTTGGCGCCTTGTCGAAACCGGCTGTGCAGGCACTTTCCCATGGTGCGAAGTTAGCCGGATGTTGGATGAACACCGGAGAAGGCGGTTTGTCACCTTGGCATCTGGAAGGCGAGTGCGATCTGGTGTTTCAGATTGGCACCGCAAAATACGGCGTGCGTGATGCGCACGGCAACCTCAGTGACGATAAGCTGTTGCAGGTGGCATCCCACGCCAACGTGCGCATGTTCGAAATTAAGCTTAGCCAGGGTGCCAAGCCGGGCAAAGGTGGCATTCTGCCTGCGGAGAAAGTGACAGAGGAGATCGCTGCCATTCGCGGCATACCGGTTGGTAAAGCCTCCGTCAGCCCCAATCGTCACCCGGAAATTCGTTGCGCAGCGGATTTGTTGGCCATGATTGAACGGGTGCGCCAGGTAACGGGCAAGCCTACCGGGATCAAAACCGTACTGGGTTCACCGGACTGGCTGGACGAACTGTTCTCGGAGATTCAAATAAAAGGGGTAGAATCGGCACCGGATTTTATTACCCTGGACAGCGCCGACGGAGGGACCGGGGCAGCACCCATGTCGTTAATCGATGATGTGGGCATGCCATTACGGGAATCATTACCCATTCTGGTGGATAAACTGGTGGAATATGGCTTGCGCGACCGTATCCGGGTTATTTGTTCCGGCAAATTAATTACCCCCAGTGCCGTGGCGACTGCGATCTGTGTGGGTGCCGATTTTGTCGTCTCCGCGCGGGGTTTTATGTTCTCACTGGGTTGCATACAGGCATTGCAATGCAACAAAAACACCTGTCCGACCGGCGTGACCACCCACGACCCGCGTTTGCAACAGGGCTTGGACCCCGAGAGTAAAAGCGTTCGGGTTTATAATTTTCATCGTAATCTGCAGCATGAAGTCGGGGTGATTGCGCACTCCTGCGGAGTGGCTGAGCCAAGACAGTTACGACGAGTGCATGCGCGACGAGTGATGGACGACGGGCGCTCAATCAGTCTGGAGGATCTGTATAAGCTGCGCTAGGACTTTGCATACTCTGCCACCTTTGATACCGCCTCCAGGTCTTCCGGCAACGCCAATGCCAAGCGCGCGCGTTTCAGTGCCAGCGCTCCATAAAATCGGGCCGCATCCTGCATTTCCGGATCGTCCTTCAACGACAGGGAATGCAACGCTTTCTGCAACCAGATCGCCACTTCTACAATGCCCGCACCATCCCGTGATATCACAGTAAACGCATCGTCAAACATATCCCGCATCGAGATGGCGGGAACCTCAACGCGATCGTACTCCGGTGTTTTGTTTTTATTGTCGTCGTCCTCTGAGGAAGGCTGGCTCCACAAATCGAAAAGCCTCACCATGGTGCCCAGAATATTGATTGCGGTGCCGGGATCATTCACCCCCGGAGATAAAGCACGGCCGGCAATTTCCGACAACACCACCAAACCGAAGCGCGGATCGTCGTCAAAAAGCCGATCGGAACCGATCTGAAACGATTCAGCAATGGACTGACCGTGATCCTGGCTCTGCTCCTGATTGCTTTCGGATTCCACACGAACATAAGCCAACGCCCGACCGGGCGCTGCGAATGTGCCCGGTAGCGCCGCCACAATCACGCGCAACCCGGCATCCTCTGCGTATTGCTGTATCGTTGCCATATCAATATGCTGCACATACCCGACACGATCTGAAAAAACAGCCATGCCTTTTTCACCCTGTTGTTCCGATTCGATATAAGGCACCCCACACAATGCTGGCGTGTCACGACGTCGCTTCAATGCGGACGTTGTCGCTTTTTCGACTTTATTGATGGTCGATCCCATCCGCCCCAGGCGGGCGATACTGTCTACCCACCGCACAAACGTAACGATCACGAGCATGAACACAAAGTTGGTCATACCGAAAAGAATAAACATCGCCGCCGGGCCAAAATAATTATTCTTGACCGCCGTAATCCCCACAATGCTGAAGATAAAAGCACCCACAAACGTAGACAGGGCATTCTGGGAGGCGTCGTCTGAGATCACTACCGCAAAAGAACGCGGCGTGGCTGTGCTGCTGGCAGAGGCATACGCGGAGACCATGGAAGCCACCGAGAACGTGGCGATGACCATCATACTCGCAGCCATAATAGACAATAAGGTTTCAACCGATCCCTGGGTAATATCCGGCACCCATTCCTTCATGCCCGTGCCATCGGCAAGTTTGGCTACAAAAACCACGCCGATCGATATCAAGCACACCGCCAACGGCTTTACCCACAGCCGCTCGCGAAACCGATTCAATAAGAACCTGAAATGATCTGCTGAAATATTGAAATTCATCCCATACCCTTTGTCTTTCGTTATCCCGGAAAAGGACACGAAGCCCTAATCCGACAGAGTATGTTTAATTATGTTCAATATGGCCAGCGACAAGACCCGGGTTTACAGGATTAAACGATCTTGATCCCCGCCTTTTTTACTTTTTTGGCAAGCTTGCTGTTATCTCCCCAAAGGCAAACCACAAAGACATCCGCATCCACCGTCAAGGCTTCTGCAACAGCAGCCTGGGCTTTATTAAAACTCCAATAAAATCCACGCGGGCGAAAGGCGATAATGTAAACGGGAGCGCCGTCGTCCTGAATCTCCTTTTGGGCTAACCAGCAAGCACCGGCATTGCGGTGCGCTTTAAGCAGATCAACCGTACTTTGCAATAGGCTGTCGTCAATATCCGGTGTCCTTAGGGTATCCGATAAACAAATGGATTCCCGTTGTTGTGCAGAGATCCGTTGCCCTTCGTTGACCTGAAGCACCTCTTGCCACCATTTCTCTGCAACCCCTTCATTGCCTTGCTCACTCAACAATTGATATCCCCACTGCCCGGCTTGTTGCAGGGTATTCGGATGGTTAAGGGCAATACGCAAGTGCTCGATTGCGGACACATCTCCCCTTGCAGAAAGGATTCGACCAATGTAATACGCGGCCCCCACGCTATCAGGATGGCGCTGCTGGTAACACTGATAAACCGCTAGCGCTGCGTCGTCCCCCTCAAACTCATCTTTATACTGGCTTAGTTCCCACAGTTCATCGTCGTTTAACGTGTTTGGATCTACGTCCCGATTTTTTGCTAAAACACGTCTCGCGGTTTCAACGTAGTCATAACGGTTCTTCCAGTTTTCTTCATTGCGCGCCATCCAATCACGGTCGAATCGCGTAAGGATGTCCTGGTAACCCGTTCCCAACCACGATTCGGCTGCGTTAACGTCGAACGTGTCCGGTAGGACCGCGTCGTGTGTGATCGCTTCCACCCGGTCCCTTAGCGCCGGATGCGTATCGGCATAATGTGTCTCCTCCTGCATCACCTGCTTGATATTTTCCAGTAAGCGCTGGCGGGAAATGGGGGTTTGCTTGAGAAACTGAGCAAGTCCTTCGTATGGTGGAATCGGCGGGGAAGGCCTATCATCGGCTTGTTTGAAATACGTATTCCAGAATTCACCGTCGATATAGGGTGCTTGTGCATATACATTGATTAACGCTTTGGCCGCTGTGTCCGCTGAAGTTAGCCGAGCCGCAACCTGGTCTGCTTCGTATTCATTGGTACGTGCAAGCGCAAAAGAATACGCTGAGAATTTCGGCGCATACCAATTAAAAAAACGACGCATCAATCCAGCACCGAAAGAATCACTGTTTTCGAATGCATCCATGATCCGAAACCAGCTCAGCCTCACGCGATAAATCCATCCGGAAAAGCGACTGTGGTTACCGGATAAATGACCCAGTTCATGCGCCAGAACCGAACGCATTTCCGCTGGAGACAATGCCAGCAGCAGCTGTATACCCAGAAATAGCGTATTTTTATTGCCCCCAAACAAACCAAATCTGGGATGCTGGATCACTGCCGCATTGAGAGTATCCTCAATAATAACCTGATGTATTGTTAATGCATTCAGCGTTGTCGTAAGGCTATCCAGCTCTTCAAATAAATTAGGGTACTTCTCCCTTTCCAACACATGCCCCTGTGGGGTGTCGAACTTTATCCACAACGCTTTCAAGAACGTCCAGATGGCAATTAATATTACAATTATTATTTTTTTCTTTATGAGTAGTAAGAACAGGCTGCTACTGAAAACCGCCACACCGATGGTTCCACCAACCAGAAATAGCAAAGCCGTCACCAGGAAAAAAATGACGAAATAACCCAACCCTGCAAACAAAGCGAGCTTTAGCTTATATCTCGTTATATTTTGTTCCGCTTCCGTTTCGGATCGCTTAACCAACTCAATAAATTGTTCTTCCGTTAGCTCTGGCATCTATTTTTCTCTTGGGATATTCATAATCAAAGCAATTGCCACACACGACACTACGGTGATAACACCCTTATTCAGTGTGCTGATCGTGATACTGATTAATTTTATATTGCAGATAGAGTGGCTGAAAAAAGAAAGTTTTGATGCCACCGATTTTAAAGTTACTGTCATTGGCCAATACCGTAATACGCGACCGGACTGCATACAGCCACCAATAGTAGGAAACGATATAGACAAGCACCACGCTTAAAATTCCGAACACGACAGTGAGTGACGCTATGGAGCTTTCCGGAATCATATTCATTGCCATATAAAATAAGTAAGAAACAATCGAAAGGTAAACCAGCCACATCGGAACTTTATTTTCCACAACGTTATTCAACTTCGTGGTTCTGGAGTAAAGCCAATACATGTAATAAATGCCGAACGTAATGATCGTTAAACCGGCGACGCCCCACGCACTAAATCGAGGTAAGACATGCAGACCATTGGTTTCCGGGATCACATTAACGTCTGAGGTGGGTGCGCTATACGGGTTATTCATTCCTATCTCCTTGCGTCCTATAGAAGTAAGACATTCTTCACCGTGACCGCTAGTTGAGAAAAGCACAGTCGGGTCGTATTCACTGGGTGAAGCAGTGTTAGCCCGTCTATGGCATAAAGCGATGCACGGACAAGCGATTACACTGATGTCTCTGGTTTGGTTACGTTTAGTTAAATGGGTGAGCCCACCTCACTTACGTTGAGGTAGCCACGTACTGCCCTGTACAAATTATAGTCAATTTTTCCGGTTGCGAGTTTTATTTCTGCAAATCCCGTCTTACTTTTTAAAAAAATACACCCAAAAACCAAGCTGTGGCCAGCGATCAAAACAACGCTAAACTCGTGAGGGTTTTGGTTTTTTTTCATGATTCCAATAAAATCAATAAGATAGATCCCATCAGGCTCGCTCCTTGTCGTGCCGTCCCCTTTTCGTTATTCGCCACCACGCTTAGCCCGTACGTGGGTGTATGCTCCCAGATAGATAACCGCCACACCCACGCCACTTAACGCCCAATGCATCGCGCCCTCTGAGGGGCTGGCCATCCCCAATGAAAAGCCGATTGATATCAGCGCGAGCACGGTTGCGATCACATATTCACGGTCATTGGCAAAACGGGCGGCCAGGTACGCGCCCAGAAACGACGTGAAAGTGCCAAAAACCATCAGCCCGTAACCCAAAGGCGAGCCCATGACCGTGGGCCAATACAGAGCAACTTGCTGTTCCAACTGGTCCGCCCCGACCCCCTGTTTGAGCAACATCGCAGCCACCAGATAAGTAGCAACGGTGGACCCCACAATGGTGAGACCAAAGTCCACAGCAAACCCGATCAGTACAGCCAGAGTTTTGTTCCCCTTCCGTGCGAACTTTTGCCCATTCTGTTCTACCTGAGCGGTCGGGGTTTCATAGATTGACATGGTCTTACCTCTATTCTGTTAACGAGTGTTACAAAACAAAATTAATCCGTTCGCCCACTCAGGGTGCTGCTACGTTATAGCAGCTTTACCTTCGTTGATGTTAGCGTTCCCCCTGCTAGACTGAGACTTATGGAAACGAAGAACCGGCTACGCACGCTATTACTGGCACTGGCATTGACGTCAGTCAGTAGCGCGTGCCTGGCTGAAACCGCTCTGCGCAACGAGCATTTTCATTTTAGCGGCTTTGCAACCCTGGGTTTAACCAAAAGTGGAAATGAAGATCTGGGGTTTCACCGTGATCAGATCAGCGTACCGGTTTATGACGGAGACTGGTCTTTTGCCGCCGACTCGATGGTTGGATTGCAATTTGACTTCAATGCCAATGAAAAATTTGGTGGCGGCGTGCAGTTGGTGGGCAAAGACCGCACCGTTGATAGCTTTGAAAACAGCGTAGGCTGGGCATTTTTACGTTACCGTATCAACCCGGATTGGACGGTAAGGGCCGGGCGACTTCGTTTTGATTTGTTCATGTTATCGGAATACCTCGACGTGGGTTTCGCTTACTTGTGGGCCCGGCCTCCTTCCGAATTTTACACGTTAGGCACCTTTGACAGTTATGACGGAGCCGATCTGACCTGGTCCACATTAGTAGGGGAAGGCACACTGCGCACAAAAATATTCGCGGGCAGCAGCAAAACCAACGCGTCTTCGCAGGGTAATATTGTTGATATTGAATTAAACGACATTATCGGTACCACGATCACCTGGGAATCCGAACATTGGCAACTGAGGTTCAGTGCATCCGACAATAAACTCGGCGAAAAGGGCGACTACTTTCTGGGAACAGAACCCCTGGCTGGCTATTTGCAGCTGCTAACCCCGTTATGGCCGGAAGCCACGTCCATTATTGACCGGCTCTATGTCAGCGACCCCCATATCCGCTATTACGCGCTCGGCGCAGCCTATTTTAATAATCCCTGGCAAATCCAAACTGAGCTCAGTTTTTTTGATTCCGAGGTCGACCTGTATTCTTCCCAATTGAACGGCTATTTGAGCGTAGGTTATCGGATCAATGACTTCACGCCCTATGTTATGGTGGCCAGCGCGCAATCGCAGGATGACCGGGTATTGGTTCCGGATGCACCGGTGTTTGATACCAATCCGGTACTGACCGGACAACTGGCTGCCATCCAACAGGCATCGCAAACCGCTTACGATGGGGTTCGCGTTGATCAGAAATCATTGACGGCCGGCGTGCGCTGGGCCCTTGGTTACAATCTAGCTTTGAAAATGCAGTGGGATCACGCCTGGATCGGTGCCAATTCCGCTGCTTTATGGGATGTACGCACCCTGCCCGCGCAGGATGAAGAGATCAATACGTTTTCCATTAATCTGAATTGTATATTTTGAATATGAGACAATTTGCAAGAAACACCACATTATTGATCGGGTTGCTACTGGCAGGCATTGCCAGGGCCGAGATCGTTGTGGTGGTGAATGCGAACAATCCGGTTAGCAGTTTCAGCCATCGGGAACTGGTGGATTTGTATATGGGGCGTAACCTGCATTTTCCCGATGGCAGCCTGATCCTTCGGTTGGATCAGACGCCGGAATCCGCGGTGCGCAATGAATTTTATAACAAACTGGTTAACAAAAGCGTGGCCGAGGTCAACGCCTACTGGGCCAAACTGCTGTTCACCGGGCGCGCCACTCCTCCGCAAACCATGGGCGACACTCAGGCGATCCTGAGCGCAGTGCAAAGCAATCACAACGCCATCGGCTACATTGACAGCAAAGACCTGACGGACGGCGTGAAAGTAGTGGGGCGGGTGAACTAGCGCCACTCGGACTGTCTATTCTTTGCTGTCCGGCTTCTTACCCATTATCTTCACCACGCCATCGACATCGACGGGCTCCGGCTGGGGTTCGACCTCCTTCGGTCTGACACTGATATAGCCACAGGCATTACATTGCGCAATGTCATCGCCGTCTTTGTGATAAACGAAGATTTTATCAAGCAGATTGCATTGGGGGCACTTGGCCCCCGCGATAAACTGTTTCCGCATTACCACTTAGCCAGTCAACCCGGAGTGTCGTAATAGCGCATCCACTTTCGGTTCGCGGCCACGGAAACGCTTGAACAATGCCATCGGTTCCTCCGATCCGCCCATTTCCAGAATGTGCTGGCGAAAATCCCGACCAATCTCAGAATTAAAAATGCCTTCTTCTTCAAAGCGGGAGAACGCATCGGCAGACAACACTTCGGCCCATTTGTAACTGTAATAACCCGCCGCATAGCCACCGGCAAAAATGTGGCTGAAGCTGCATTCAAAGCGATTGAACTCCGGTGGCGAGATCACCGAAACACGCTCGCGCACGGCCTGCAACACCGAGTGAATATTCATGCCCGGTTGATATTCAAGGTGGATACGAAAATCGAATATGGAGAATTCCAGTTGGCGCACCATCATCATGGCCGACTGAAAGTTTTTTGCGGCCAGCATTTTTTCCAGCATTTCATCCGGCAACGGTTCGCCGCTTTCGAAATGGCCGGACATCAAGGGTATGGCTTCTTTTTCCCAACACCAGTTCTCCAGAAATTGGCTGGGCAATTCAACCGCGTCCCAGGCAACCCCGGCAATGCCGGATACGGCATCTTCCTCTACCCGAGTCAGCATATGGTGCAGGCCATGGCCGAATTCGTGGAATAAAGTGGTGACTTCGGAGTGGGTCAACAACGCGGGTTTTTCTCCCACCGGACCATTGAAGTTACAGGTTAAATAAGCAATCGGTTTTTGTAATTCCCCCGCCACAGTACGACGGCGTGAACGGCAGACATCCATCCAGGCACCGCCCCGCTTATTGGCACGGGCATAAAGATCCAGATAAAATCCAGCTATCGCTTCGCCATCACGATACACGCGATAAAAACGTACATCGTTGTGATACACATCAACACGGCTATCCATTTCAAACGTCACACCAAACAAGCGGGTGGCAATTTCAAATAAACCGGACAGGACTTTTTCCAATGGAAACCAGGGACGCAGTGCTTCTTGGGAAATAGCATAGCGCTGATGTTTTAGTTTTTCGCTAAAGTAGCCCACATCCCAGGCTTGCAGATCCGGGTGCTCAAATTGCAATGCAGCGAATTGTTGCAGTTCTTCAACTTCTTTTCGCGCGGCCGGTAGTGCCTTTTCCGACAGATCGTAGAGAAAGTTCAGCACCTGATCGGTGGTCTCGGTCATCTTGGTGGCGATGGAACGTTCTGCGTAATTATTAAACCCCAACAGCACAGCCAATTCATGGCGCAACGCCAGAATCTCATCCATTAACGGATTATTATCCCATTGCCCGGCAAAAGGCCCGCACTCAGAGGATTTGGTGTTGTAGGCCTCATAAAATGTCTTACGCAGATCCCGGTTATCGCAATAGGTCATTACGGCAATGTAAACCGGAATATCCAGCGTTAATAAATAACCATCCATTTGTTTCGCTTCAGCGGCCAATTTTGCGGCCTGCAACTGTGTTTCCGGCAGCCCGCTCAACTCTTTTTCGTCTTTAACGTGGTGACTGAATGCATTTGTACAGTCCAATACATTTTCGGAAAATTTACTGGTCAGTTCCGACAGCCGCTTGCTGATCTCGCCATAGCGGACTTGCTTGTCCTTGGGCAAATCAATGCCCGACAAATGGAAATCCCGCAGCGCATTATCGATCACCTTTTTTTGCGCCACCGTCATGTCATTGAATTGCGGGGATTCTTTTAACGCTTTGTAGGCTTTATACAGCCCCTGATGCTGTCCCAAGACGGTGGAATATTCCGATAGTTTGGGCAAGCACGCGTTGTAGGCGTTACGCAGTGCTTCATTATTCATCACACTGTTCAGATGACTAACCGGAGACCAGGCCTTGGACAAATCGTCATTCAGTTCTTCGAAAGGCAACAGAAAGTTCTGCAGGGTGACTTCGTGTTGCTCGGCGTGCTCGACCAGTTCTGCAATACGCTGGTGATTTCGTTCAATTATTTGACTAATGGCGGGTTCAACCTGTTCCGGCTGAATTTGGCTGAAGAGCGGTAGGACTTGGGATTCTAATAGGCTATTCATAGTCTCACTACAGTGACAGTGGTTATAAGAGGAAGGCTGACCGTTAGAGTATCTAACTTACACTTAAGTGTAGCGGATTTGATAGGGGAAAGAACAGGGAAGAAACACTAGTACAACTGCAACAGCAACAAGGTCAGCGCCGCCAGAAACAGGGTATTACAGATCAGGTGAATCAACGATTTCCAACCCTTTCTCACCATCGCCACCAACTGGGTCTTGACCCCCAACGCAGCAATGGTCAACAACAAACACAGGCGAGAGAAATGGCCCAACTCGTCCACCAACGGTTGCGCTACGTCGACCGTGTTAACCAATATCATGAGCGACATAAAGCCGATCAAAAACGCCGGAATCGGCAAGCTGATACCCTTGCTACGGGGTACCGCCTGTTTACGGTAATACAGCGACACCAATAAAACCAATACCACCAGCAACGACACCCTTAGCATCTTTGTAAAGATTGCAACGTCACCCACGTGATCGGATACCAGATAACCCGCGCCCACGACCTGCGCGATGTCATGAATGGTAGCGCCCAAAAACAACCCCAGCCCGTCATCCTGAATGCCCAGGCTGCCTGCCAGCAGCGGGTATAACAACATGCAGCAAGTACTGACCCCGGTGACCCCCACTAATATACAAAGACTGTGCTTATCATCCTGTTTGGTTTTGGGAATAACGGCCAGCACAGCCAACACCGCGGCAACGCCGCAAATGGCCACCGCAATACCCGCAATCAAACTCTGCACCGGATTGAAATTCAGTACCTTGCCGACTAAAAAGCTAAATCCGATCACCGACGGCACCGAAATCAATACCAGTACATAGGGTGCCGAGCCAATGGTTTGCAGTTGATCGAAACTGATTTGCACTCCGAGCAGCGCCACACCAAAACGCAACAACGAACGCGCACAAAATTCGATGCCGCGTTCAAACGTGGTATCTTCCGCCAGTTGGTTGAACGCCATGCCCAGCAGCAATGCCAGCAAAATCACCGGGCCACCGTAATGCTCACCAATAAACTGTGCCGCCATTGCGACAGTGGCACAGAGCACCACTCCCGGCATATAGGTTCGCAGATGCTTGATCCGCGCGTGACCGGCGCTGAGCATATCCAACGAAGCCGATTGTTCTTTTTCACTCATCCGACGCGTTCCCGCGGCTGCCGTTTGCAATCGTGCCGTCGGCAATTGTGCGCAGATATTCCCAGGGAAATAGACCTCGGTCGTGGCCATCGGTGAAGGCGATATTAATACCCACCTCACCGACGGCACAGATCGCTTTAATCACGCTGCTCTCCGGAGCCGGATCATGACCGATCAACCCTTGTTGACGGCACCACGCGCAGGCGCAGTAACGCCGAAACTCGACAAAATCAGTTTTGGTGGTGAGCCCATCATCCCATTCTATTTCCACCTGCTTGCCCGGGTGGAATACATGAATATTGAGCGGCAGCGGAGTGGCGACCCGTTGCGGTTGCACCAGGTGCTTCGACAGCGGGCGGCTCATGCAGCTGTATCCAGCTTGGTCAACGCCCAGCGCGCCAATTTGCGCACATCCGGGTCCGGATCATCCATAGCATACTGGATATAAGGCATGGCCGAGATATCCGCGATCTCACCCATGGCAGCAATGGCCGCCTTGCGCAGATTACAGACTTCGTCTTTGGCGCATTTACCCAACGCCGGTATCGCTTTACTGTCACCCAGCTTACCCAGCGTTTCCGCTGCCTTTTCCCGCACTTGCCAGTAAGGATCCATGGTGGCATCCATTAACGCTTTTACCGCAGCCCCGGCCCCCAGACGCCCCAGGGTCGCTGCGGCTTCGGTTCGCACCTGCCAATGTTCATCCTGCAACGCTTTGATCAACGGCATCGCGACCTGCTCCGCGGTTCCGTAGCGCAGCGTGCCGGTAGCAACCCGTCGTACCTCGCTGTCGGCATCGTTCTGACCCAGTGCGATCAATGCCTCCAGTGTGGAAGGGTCACGCAGATAGCCAAGCACTCCAGCTGCTTCGCGGCGCACTTCCGCATCGGCGTGGCCAATCAATTGCAACGCCAGCGGCATTGCTTCAGGCACCGTCATCGGCTTAAGTGCCCGCAGTACCCCCGCCAACACAGTGGGGTCTTGGGGATGGCTATTTAACGTCTGAATTAACGAACCGGCAACCCGGGGGTCCTTGATGTCGGACATTGCATTGGAGGCAGCCTGACGTACATGCTCGTCCGTTGACATCAGTGCTTCTATCAACACCTCGGTCATGTCTCCGGCTTCAAATTCGTCTATCACTTTGGCGGCTTCCTGGCGCACCAGAGAATCATCGTCTTTTAATCCCAGGATCAGAAGCTCCACCGCTTCCGGTTCCGCACTGTCCACCAACTCCATTACGGCAACACGGCGCACTCCGGAATCTTCGGATTGCATCCGCAGCGCCAGATCTGCTAGAAAAGGATCGTCGTAATTGGTCATAGCAACACCTCAGCGTAACAAATAGGGAATGGAAACTTTTACTGCATTTGTGGGGCAATCCACCTCACAGGGCATGCAATACCAACATTCATCGTATTTCATATAGGCTTTGCCGGTGTCTTCGTTGATACACAACACGTCCAACGGACACACATCAATGCAGGTCCGGCAGCCTTTATCGGCAATGCATTTATCATTGTCGATTTCTACCGGAACATTAGTAACCTGAATAGCGACTGGCATAATTCTTCCTCTCTTATATTTTCGCTAATAAATCGTTCTGCCCTGGTTTATTCCAGAGCGTTGCACAAGGGCTCTACACTAGGCATTAGCGACGGCTTTGACGCGCAATTTGCTGTAGGCGTCTTTTTCCTCTTCATCCAGCGGTACCACGTATTCGTCTACCGGTCGTGTGTGGCAAGCCATATGGCCGTTTTCGTCCTTTTTCAATTGCACGTGGCAAAACCAGTCTTTGTCGTTTTGTTGCGGATAGTCCACGCAGTAGTGATACAGGCCCCAACGACTTTCAGTGCGAAAGAGTGATGCCACAGCTGCCATTTCGGCGCAATCCAGAATATGCTGGGTTTCCACCGCGCGCATCAGCTCGTGGGGATCACGAGCGTACAGCAGCGGCAGATCTTTCTTGATTTCCGCAAAACGCTGCAATCCGATTTGCATTTTTACTGTGGACTTAGGCGGTTGCAGATAATCGTTCACCAGGCGGCGTATTTTATATTCCATCTGGTTTGGCGGAATGCCATCGGTACGTTGTAACGGCGCCAATACCCGGTCACGCTCCTGTGCGATAAACGCTTCATCCAGAACCGGAGTTTCACGACCGGCGGCGAACGAGGCCGCTTCTTCTCCACAGATCTGGCCATACACAAACGCGCCCAGCATATAGCTATGGGCGACGGAGGCCATATCACCGGCACCGTATAAACCGGGCACGGTGGTTTCGCCTTTTTCGTTAACCCAGACACCGGATGCCGAGTGACCGCTGCAAAAGCCGATTTCGGAAATATGCATTTCCACCATTCTGTGACGGTAGTTATTGTCCCGATTTTCGTGGAAACGGCCACGGCTGGGACGCTCGTTACTATGCAGAACGTGTTCAATTTCCTGGATGGTTTCTTCTGCCAGATGATCCAGTTTCAGGAACACCGGACCGGTGCCGCTTTGTAATTCTTTATAAAACTCCATCATCATTTGGCCACTCCAATAATCGCATTCGATAAAGCGATCGCCTTGCGCATTGGCCGTATATCCGCCCAGCGGGCCGGTTACATAGGCGCAGGCGGGGCCGTTATAATCTTTCAGTAACGGATTGATCTGGTAGCATTCCAGACCACTCAGCTCTGCTCCGGCGTGATAAGCCATCGCGTGCCCGTCGCCGTTGTTGGTTGGGTTTTCATAGGTGCCAAACATATAGCCGGATGAAGGCAGCCCCATTCGTCCGGCAGGACCGGTACACATCACTACCGCTTTGGCCCGAATCACAATCACATCCGCATCCCGCGTACCCAGCGCCACACACCCGCTAACACGGCCTTCTGCGTCTTTCAGCAAGCGCGTAGCCTGATAACGGTTTTCGATTTCCACGCGATGACGTCGTAACCGTCGATACAGAATTTTCTTAACGTTATGCCCTTCCGGCATCGGCAATACATAGGTGCCCAGGTGATGCACCTTTTTCATATCGTAGTCACCGGTCTGATCTTTCTGGAAATGAACACCCCATTTATCCAATTGCTGAATCATGTCGAAGCTGCGCTCGGCGTATTTCAGGATCGCTTTCTGGTGCACAATGCCGTCGTTGGCAATGGTGATTTCTTTTACGTATTGCTCCGGAGTCGAGTGGCCTGGAACGACTGCGTTGTTCAACCCGTCCATACCCATGCTGATCGCACCGCTGCGTTTTACATTGGCTTTTTCCAGCAACAGCACACTCATTTCCGGGTTCTTTTCTTTCACTGTCACCGCCGCCATGGGTCCGGCAGTACCACCACCGATCACCAGTACGTCTACGTCTTTCACGGTCATATCATCTAATAAGCTCATCGTTCTCTCTCCTTCTGGCGATCAACAGTAAAGTGGTATTGATAGGTATCACCCCGGAATGCGAGGTATTCAAAATCGATCGGGTTATTCTGCGTATCGTAGGTCAAGCGGGTGACCCACATAATCGCTTCACCGGATTCAATGCCCAACAGCTTTGCGGTATCGTTATCGGCTTTGCGCGCCTCGAGTCGGATGTCGGCTTTGCCCAACGCAATGTGCAATTGATTTTCCAGCATCGGAAAAATATCACCGGTGAGGTCGCGACCGAGTAATTTTCTGCCGATGGAAAGTGGAAAATAGGAGGTGTCCACCGACACCGGTGATTGCGATAAATAACGTAATCGTTTTACCTGGATGACGTCTTCGCCCTTCTGCAGTTGCAACGCTTCCTGCACTTTTTTTGCCGGTCGACATTCCGCGATTTCCAGCATACGGGCCGAAGCCTGATAGCCTTTCGGGGTCATGGCTTCGCCCAGGCCTTCCAGACGTTGCACATCCTGAACCGCTTTCGGTTTACTGACGAAGGTGCCTTTGCCCTGGGCACTGAACACCAACCCTTCGGTATACAGATCCCGCAACGCCTGGCGCACGGTAATACGACTGACGCTGAACGCATTCATCATTTCGTTTTCGGACGGCAAGCGGTCATGGGGTTGATAGACGCCGTCCAGAATGCGCTTCTTTAAGGTTTCTTTAATCTGCACATACAATGGTTGATGAGACATTGAGTGCATCGCTACTGTAGTCATAATGTTGTCCTGTCCAGTAATGTGCTGTCCTGTGAAATAGGCGACCAGAATTCAGGTGTCCTTCAGGCCGTTTTATTCTGCTGCTCAAACGCGCGCGTGGTTTCTTCACGAATTAATTGCAAACACTGTGCTTTCACTTCAATAAAATGCGGATCCATAAAAACATCCGTGGGTCGGGGGCGCGGCAAATTGACTTTTATGTCCGCAATGAGACGCCCGGGACTGGCACTCATCACCACTACCCTGTCCGCCAGGTACACCGCTTCTTCGATATCGTGAGTCACAAACAGCACGGTATTTTTAAATTCTTTCCAAATCTCCAGCAGGTTTTCCTGCATTAAAGACCGGGTCTGGGCATCCAGTGCGCCAAAGGGCTCATCCATCAACAACACGGAGGGATAATTGGCTAACGCCCGAGCAATACCCACTCGCTGCAACATGCCGCCCGATAACATGGCCGGATACTGTTTGGCGTAACCGGATAGCCCTACCACTTCCAGAAACGTGCGCGCAACGCCCTCCGCCTGACTGCGGGTAGAGCCGGCCATCAACGGACCGAAGGCGACGTTATCCAGAACGGTTTTCCAGGGAAATAGCGAATGCTGTTGAAATACCATGCCGCGATCCGGGCCTGGTTTAATAACCGCTTTGTTATCGAGAGTGACACTGCCTTCACTGGGCTTAACAAATCCGGCGACCGAATTCAGCAGCGTGGATTTGCCGCAACCGGAAGGCCCCAACAAACACACAAACTCGCCGGGTTTGATGTTCAGATTGGCATCGGCTACTGCCGTGTTTACCCCGTGTCTTGCATGAAATCGTATACTGACCTGATCAATTACAATGTGACCCTTGCCCTGATTGTTCTTCGCCAATCGTTTATCCAGGCTTTGGTAAGGCAATATTTTTGATACTGCTGCGTCCATGGAATTTTCCCCTCTCTCGATCTCTCTCAATATCTCTCGCTACACCGAACTGAAATGGGTTAGCGTCAACGGTTGCCGCCTTTTTCCCCTTGCCAGCGCAGCATCGGTTTTGCCATCAGCCGTACCAGCGCTGTGGAGCCCGTGCCGAGTAGCCCGATGATCAGCATACCGATGATGATGTTGGGGTATTCAACCAGTGTGTACGCGGACCAGGTAAAGTAACCAATGCCGTATTGTCCGCTGATAATTTCCCCGGCCAGGAGTGAAAACCAGGCGACCCCCATGCCGATCGCAAGCCCGGCCAGAATGCTGGGCAGTGCACCGGGCAGAACGACATGCCAGAGGATGTTGCGGCCGTTAGCGCCAAACGATTTCGCGGCGCGGATCAGGTTCACCGGCGTTTGCTCCACTCCGTGCACGGTATTCAGAATGATGGGGAACAGCGCTCCCAGAAACGTAATAAAGATGATGCTGGATTCTTCGGTAGGCATGACCAGAATGGCCATCGGTATCCAGGCAACCGCTGGAATGGGGCGTAGAATTTCGATATAGGGCAGAAAAATATCTTCGGCAATTTTATACATTCCCATCAGCACACCGATCAACACGCCGATCACCACAGCTAACAGGTAACTCAGCAGAATCCGTTGCAGGCTGACCATAATGTGTTTGTAAAATTCCGCGTTGTTCAGTTGCGCCAGCAGCGCATCAAACACCACCACCGGTGTCGGTACGTTTTCAAAACTGAGAAAGAACGACCACTGAAAGCTGGAGGCCAATTGCCAAACGCCGATGGCTCCGATGATGGCGAGTATACGCACAACCCAACTTAATCCTTTATCTTGAAACCAGCCCATCACGTCTGCATTAATCGGGCTGCGGGGAATGGCTTCGGGCACCGGCACCTTGTTGCCTGCCGCTGCACAAGCAGCAGCGGCGTCATCGTGCACTTGCTTAATGGAAACCTGCTGGGCTTTTGCTGTCATTGCCGAACTCCTAAGCCTTTGGTTATTGATTCTGTGTCGGTTGCCAACTTGTTCTATCCCGTTATAACGGGTCATAAAGAGTGAGGCATCTGTCGTGCCAAGTTTGGTAAATCGCGTTTTTTCGATCTGTATCTATCTGAAATTCAAACGTTATTTTTTTGGGCTGCTATTCACTTTTGAGCGCAGAGCGAATCCGGCGATTGCTCGTGCACAGTGCACTGCACCGATAACGGGTGGTGCATTAGCACCGAATTGAAATCGAATTTATTTAACGGATAGAACAAGTGGGCGGATGGACAGGGAGGGGAAATCAGAATTATTGGCAAGGCTAAACCGTTGCAATTCTACAGGGAATCTCTAAAATCAATCGCTTCCTTAGGGGAGTAGTCTTCTCACAGTGAGAGAGTCTGTCAACATACTTGAGCCCTCAATGGCTTATGGCAGATTCGTACCGTCATGCACGCCTCACGCTAGTTTGTGCAGCACGGTATTGGCAAGACCTAAGGCAATCGACAGTCCCAAAGGTGGGAGGCTGTTGTTTGCCTTACTGTTCTTAGCCATCCCACCGGAGTTATTTCATGGAAGCATTACTCATCTCCACCAGCACCGTCGCACTCGCCGAAATCGGTGATAAAACCCAACTCCTTTCACTTTTCCTCACCACCAAATTCCGAAACAAATGGGCCATCATAATGGGCATCCTGGTTGCGACACTGCTTAACCATGGGGTTTCCGCCTGGCTGGGCGACTGGATTACCCAATACCTGCAAGGGGACCTGGGCCGCTGGCTGATAGGTGCCAGCTTCGTGCTATTGGGTCTGTGGTTGTTAGTACCGGATAAAGATGACAGCGCCGAATCGCCGCTGCAGAAATACGGCGCCTTTGTGGCTTCAACCCTGTTGTTTTTTGTCGCCGAAATTGGCGATAAAACCCAGATCGCCACCGTATTGCTCGGCGCTCAGTTCAATTCCGTCGTCCTTGTTACGATCGGCACCACCCTCGGCATGCTACTGGCCAATGTTCCGGTGGTGCTGGCAGGGGATTACCTGATGCGGCGGATACCGCTGAAGCTGGCCAATATTCTGGCCGCCTTTACATTCATTGCCGTAGGCATCGCGAGCCTGGTTATCTGACTTGCGGCAAGGCATGGTTTGTCAGCAACACGCGCTGGCTCAACCAGATCAACGCGGCGCAGCACAGCAACAAACTACTGCCTATGGCGAATAAGGGATAATGGGTTCCCCATAAATCATAGAGCGCCGACATGCCGTATCCGGCCACGGCCTGTGCCGCCGCAAAGGCGGCCGTGGCCTGTCCCCACACCCGCTTGTGTTGCACCGGCCCCACCAGTTCCGCCAAACGACCGGACGTCAGCGCCACCAAACAAGGCACCATCGCGCCAAAAATAAACGATGATAGGGAGCGAAACACTAAGGTCACCGAAATAAGAGGAATCGCCACCGCCAGTGCTTTGGCAGAATAGGCCAGCATCAACCCCCGATGACAGCCGATCCGGTTTGCGAAAAACCCCGCCAGCAACGGCCCCAGCACGGCGCCCAGACCGAACAAGCCCCACTGCACCGAGCCTGCGTGTTGGCCGAGCGCCTGCTCCCTTGCCAGGTAGTCGACCCAGAATAGCGTGTGGGGAACAAAGCCCGCCGCATCCAGACCATACGCGGCGATCACCAGCCACACCACCAGCGCAGGGTAAACGCCGATGTTTGCCTGACCTCCATCCTCAACTTGTGCGCCGGGGTTTGCCTCGTTGTGATGGTGAGCGGAACCCAGTGTTAATAAACCGCCAATGCCGATTACACCCACCAGCAAACTGACCACCCCCAGTGCAATCCAGGTGGCGGTCAAGCTGACTTCCAGCAAAGCAGGAATCACCGTGGCCGAGAGCATAGCGCCGACTCCGATGCCGGTGAAAACCTTGATACTCATGGTGGTGCGCTGCTCCGCCGGGGTTGCAGCCAACGCCATGGAAGGCCCGGCCACTACAAGAATCGCGCCCGCGACCCCCGACAATAAACGCCAGATAAAAAACCAGGCAAAGCCAAATGGACCGGCACACAACAAAAAGCTGAGGGCTACCACCACAAAGGCGATCGACAAAACCCAACGATAAGAAAAGCGTTCCGTCAGGGGGTGAGCCGACAATGCCCCGATCAGATAGCCCAGCAAATTGGCTGCACCGATATACGCGGCATCACTGGCACCAAACCAGTGTTGTTCGATCAAAACCGGAATTAAAGGGGTATAGGCAAAACGCGACAACCCGATACCTGCTAACGTCGCCATCATTCCGGTTAGTAAAGCTGATTGTTTGTGCCACACCATTTATAGGATCCGTCGTTAAAAACAGATCAAATTTTAACAGCAAATGTACGACAATCCTGAATCTAACGTACTAGTTGCAGGGCTTTGGCTTCCACTCCATCCCAATCGTCCGCATCCGGTAACGGATCTTTCCTTTCCGCAAGATTGGGCCAGCTTTGCGCCAGCTCCGCGTTTATCCCAATGAATTCCAATTGGTCCTCGGGTAACTCATCTTCTGCATAAATCGCATTGGCAGGACACTCCGGCTCGCACAACGCGCAATCGATGCACTCATCCGGATGAATAACCAGAAAGTTCGGTCCCTCGTAAAAACAATCCACCGGGCACACCTCCACGCAATCGGTGTACTTGCACTTGATACAGTTTTCAGTAACGACAAAGGTCATGATCATTGCGCTCCCTAGATAATTGAATGTTATAACCTGCTATGACAAGCTGACTGCATCGGATTGGTCTGTCATTCAGACTTTCACTGATTGCTTGTTGCTGTAGCTGAATGGATTCCAAAGCCGTCGTCGGTCACTTGTATTAACCGGTTATAACCTCTCTATTGGAGCTACGCACTTGGCGTGCCAGAACCCGGGGCAACGCCGCTGGATAAGCGCTAATTCATTGATATAAAAAGCCTATATAGCCAGCAACAAGAGTAAATAGAGGGTCGGCAGGGCCATCTTACGATGCACCATAATGGCGCTATAAACCAACGAAGAGGAAACCGGCTGTGCCCCGGCGGACGGCTTCACTGAGGTGCGCTAATACAAGTGACCCCCGGTTTGCCACTACCCGCCAGGACCCTGAAGTGCTATGGTTGCAGCCCGAATCTACCTGTGAATGCCTGTCCTGTCATGGAGGATCAATGTCCAAACTACCGCTCTGCGCAAGAGGGTTGAGCGCCGCCTTTTCACTGTGCTTGTTGTTCCCGCTTTACCTCTATGCAGCAAATGTCGACGAGAGCGAATTTGAGAACAGCCTGGTTACTGCTGCCATCGAACGCACCCGGCATCAGGTCACCTATGACGGCGCCTATCGCTCTATCCCCTACCCAGGCGGCGACGTACCCGCAAACATCGGTGTCTGCAGCGATGTGATTATTCGCAGTTACCGCCAACTTGGAGTGGATTTACAACAACTCGTGCACGAGGATATGAAGCTGGATTTCGAAGCCTATCCTTCACATCGAATCTGGGGTATGAACAAACCCGATAGCAACATCGACCACCGCCGGGTGCCCAACCTGCAAGCCTATTTCACCCGCCACGGTAAAGTGTTGCCCATAAGCGAAGCGTATAAGGATTACCATCCCGGCGACATCGTCACCTGGATGTTACCTGGCAACCTACCGCACATCGGTATTGTCACCAACCAGACGTTGCCGAAAACCGGGGAACCGCTGATCGTTCACAATATCGGCCGCGGTCCGCAACTGGAAGACATGTTATTTGATTTTGATATTACGGGGCATTATCGCTTTGACCCGACGCTAACGGTGCAGCCGGAAACGATGCAGGCCGGGGATGGCACTGCCGCCGATACGCTGGAAACCGATAACCTAGAAATCAAGACCTGGCCTTTGCTGGAAGAGGCTTTTCAGCCCGTGTCGTTGCCGGAGGTACCGTTAAGCCGCTCGCATATCAGCAATGACTGAAGCGGTAGAGGGCATGACACCCCGCCATAAACGGAACGACTCGGCTGCCTGCTCCACCAGCATACCCAGACCGTCGTAGGCTTTTTCTGCCCCGTGCTGCAATGCCCAGGCATTAAACGGCGTTTGCTGCTTGCTGTACATCATGTCATACGCCCGACCATGGGCTTCGAACAGGTGCTCCGGTAACGGCGGCACTTCACCGGCCAAACTGGCAGCGGTGCCGTTGATAACCCAGTTAAAAGTGTGATTCAGCTTACTTATTGGCTGTGCCTCGATACGGCCCAGGTGCTGAAATTCTTCCGCCAGATGAAAGGCTTTTTCCGCAGTACGGTTACAGATCACCAGCAAAGCCGGGTTTTCTGCCAGTAACGGTGCCAATACGCCTCGCACAGCGCCCCCGGCACCCACCACCAATATTTTTTTGTTGGCTAACCGGCCATCATGATTGTGCATGATGTCCCTCACCATACCGATGCCGTCTGTGTTATCTCCAACCAGGCAACCGTCACTGCGCAAAATCAACGTGTTAACCGCTTTTGCCCGTTGCGCCCGCTCACTCAATTCGTCTGATATTTCATAGGCTTGCTGCTTAAAAGGCACCGTAATATTGAGCCCTTTTCCGCCCTCAGCAAAAAAGCGGCGCACTGCCGCCTGAAAATCGTCCTCCGGTACCAGGATGCTGGTGTAACTGATTTCCTGATCTGTTTGCATGGCAAACGCTTTATGGATATGGGGGGAGCGGCTGTGTTTGATCGGGTTGCCCATTACGGCATAAGGTTCAACACTCATGGAAGTACTTCGTTCCTTCATATCCAGTCTCGGGCACCGAGAAATTCGGTGACCAGTTTTGATTCTTCGGTACCGGCCCTGGGTTGCCAATCGTATTTCCAGCTAACCAGCGACGGCAGCGACATCAGGATTGATTCCGTACGGCCACCACTTTGCAGGCCGAATAAGGTGCCGCGATCGTATACCAAATTGAATTCCACATAGCGCCCGCGACGGTAAAGCTGAAATTCCCGCTGTTGCCCAGTATAGGACAGGGATTTGCGTTTCTGCACGATCGGACGATAGGCCTGGATAAACGCATCCCCCACCGAGCGCATAAAATCGAAGCAGGTTTCATAGGGCCATTCGTTCAGATCGTCAAAAAACAATCCACCGATGCCCCGGGTTTCCTGCCGGTGTTTAAGATAAAAATAATCATCACACCATTCTTTGTAGCGCCGGTATACATCGTCGCCAAACGGGTCGCAAGCCTGCTTTGCGGTCTGGTGCCAGTGTTTGCAGTCTTCCTTAAAGCCATAATACGGCGTCAGGTCAAAACCGCCTCCGAACCACCAGACCGGCTCAGCGTCTTTTTTCTCAGCCACAAAAAAACGCACGTTGGCATGGGAAGTCGGCACCATCGGATTACGCGGATGAATCACCAGCGAAACCCCCATCGCCTGAAAGTTACGCCCGGCTAACTCCGGTCGATGAGCTGTCGCCGATTCCGGTAGGCCGGCACCAAACACATGCGAGAAATTGACACCGGCCTTCTCGAAGGTATCACCATTCTCAAGCACCCGAGAGCGGCCGCCACCCCCCTCTTCACGATCCCAGGTGTCTTCCCGGAAGGCAAAAGCGCCGGTCTCTTCTTCACTTAGCTGGGCGCAAATATCGTCCTGCAACGCCAGTAGGTAATTCTTAACTGCGTCTAAATCTATTGTGCTCATAGAATTCCCTTGGCCCCCGGCGACGCCCTGGTTCAAGCTGCCCTTATAATACGGCCGCTTTGTAAATCTTTGATTTCACTCGGCTTTGATCTGCGTTGAGTGGCTCCCGGTACAATATAGTCTGCACCGATTCCGGTCTGCCGCCGAGCCCGTAAAAGTGAGTATTCACTTTTGGCCGGTGGCCTGCCACTTTGATTCGCGCTACTGGAAACGATCGGACCTCCCCAGGCTTGACATAAGGACTGCACTAGCGGGTGAGCACTTACTCTCACTGCCACTGATGAGAAGGAACCCTTGATCCAGGCGGGGATCAGCTGCTCCGGGTCCGGGATCAGCCAGGTCACCGGGCCGGGCCAGTCGGCATCCAGACGGTGTCGCTGATCGGCACTAAGCGATCGGAGTAAAGGCTCGATCTGCTGACAATTTGCTGCCACCAGAATCAAGCCTTTTTCCACCGGGCGCTGCTTTAGTGTCAGCAAGCGTTGTACCGCTATGGGGTTGAACGGATCGCATCCGTAACCGAACACCGACTCGGTGGGGTAAGCGATCACTTCCCCCTGAGCCAATGCATTAACCGCTCCTAGCCGATGACGCAAAGCCAACATGAGTGATTACTCAGTCTTTCTGAGCCAGGCGCGCCTGCAGTGCTGCGTCTTTTTCCTGTACTGCGCGGGCGTTTGCCGCACGATCGTCTTTCAGACGCTGTGCCAAATCCGCGTCCGCCAGTGACATCATCTGCCCGGCCAGATAGGCGGCATTTTTCGCACCGGCCTTGCCGATCGCCACCGTCGCAACCGGTATGCCGCCAGGCATTTGTACGGTAGACAACAAGGAATCCAGGCCGTTCATTGAAGCATTAATGGGGATACCGATCACCGGCTTAACCGTGGCTGCGGCAACCGCACCCGCCAAGTGAGCAGCCATGCCGGCAGCACAAATAAACACGCTACAACCGCGCTTATCGGCGTCTTTAACGTAATCATGGGTGATTTGAGGAGTTCGGTGAGCGGACGTCACCTTCACTTCGAACCCGATTTTGAGCTTGGTTAATGTATCAAGGGCTGGTTCGACTTGGGGAAGGTCGGAATCCGATCCCATCAGGATGGCTACAAAGGGCTTAGACATAATGGAACCTCACTATAAATGCCGCTACGGTTATGGTATGGAAATGAGGCGGCGAAGTTACCGCAGCTGGCGTCCGGTTGCAAGTCAGATGCGGCTATAACCGCCTTGTTCCTGCGCCACTACCCCCTCCAGCTCCAACATAATCAGGGTAGAATTGACATCCGCTACCGACATCCCGGTGAGACCGACAAGTTGGTCCACATTGGCAGCATCGAATTGCAGTGCGGCCAACAAGCGGCCTTCTGGTGAACTTTTATCGAACTTATGAGCCATTTCGTCTGCTTGCAGAGGAAAAAGACTCTGTTGATGAACATAACCTAATAATGGCATCAGCTCTTCTACGATCTGGTCTGCGGTTTCCACCAGCTTGGCACCGTTGCGGATCAGCGCATGGCAGCCTTTTACCAGCGGATCGTGTATTGAACCCGGAATCGCAAACACTTCCCGTCCCTGATCGACCGCCTCATTAGCCGTAATCAATGAACCGCTTTTGAGCGCCGCCTCCACCACCAGCACACCCAGACTGAGCCCGCTGATAATACGGTTTCGACGGGGGAAGAACTCAGGGCGCGGTTGCACGCCGATGGGAAATTCGGACACCAGCGCCCCCTGAGCGGGTATACCCTCGCCCAATACCCTGTTGCGCGCAGGGTAAAGAGTGTCGAGCCCATGGGCTAAAACCGCAATGGTCTGACCACCACTTTTGAGGGCGCCGGTGTGCGCTGCAGCGTCGATGCCCAACGCCAGCCCACTGGTGGTGATAAAACCATGGGCGGAAAAACACTCCGCAAAATCCTCTGCCAATTTGCGCCCTTTGCGACTGCAATGGCGACTGCCGACAATCGCAATCTGCGGCATTGTCAGGCTCGCCACGTCGCCGCGGACAAACAGCACCGGCGGGGCACCGGCGATTTCACGCAACAAAGGCGGGTAATCGTCACTGGCCCAGGTCAGAATATGATGCTGGTTGCTGGCGTCCTGCCAGTCCAGGTCTGCACTGACTCCAGCACCGAGACGCCGCTCCGTGCCCGCCTGAAAACCGGTAATTTGGGCGCACTGGGCCTGTTTGAAACCCATCAACCGTAATTGGTCCGGTGTTTGTGAGAAAAACGTCAGCATGCTGCCAAAACGTTCAGTAATAAGACGGAAATGGCTGGAGCCGATGCCTTTAATGCGCCATAGCGCAAGCCAATAAGGTAGCTCTTCTAGAAACATGGTGATCCTTCACGCAAATCAAGTCCCGAATGATGCTATACAGACAGTATCAACTTAAAAAATTCACAGAAAATTCTTAATTCAGACGGGCGTCGTACCAGGCATCAAAGTCAGCAACGGGAACCGGTCGACAAATATGGTAGCCTTGCGCCTGTTCGCATTGCAGATTACGCAGCACCATCAGGGTCGGCTCATCTTCCACCCCTTCAGCCACCACATTCAAACCGAAGCTGTGGGCCAGCCCGATGGTGGAACGAACGATTACCGCATCGGCATCATCTGACAACATATCTTTCACGAATGAACGATCAATTTTCAGTGTTTGGATCGGCAATCGCTTCAGGTAACTCATGGACGAATATCCGGTACCGAAATCATCAATGGCCAGATGAATACCCAACTTATGAAATTCCTCCACCACTTGCATGGCGCGATGTGGGTCGGTAATCAATGCGCTTTCGGTAATTTCAATTTCAAGTAAGCGATGGGGTACGTCGAATTCTTCAAGCAGGCTTTTTACTTGCGATGGGCAATGGATGTCTATCAGATTTCGCGCTGACAGGTTCACCGCAATCGCAATCTCCTTGCCCTGGTCCATCCAGCTACGAATTTGTTTCATGGCCGAAGTCAGCACCCACAAACTCAGTGGATGTATAATTTCCGTCATTTCTGCCAACGGAATAAAATCCGCCGGCGGCACCATGCCGTGCAGCGGATGATCCCATCGTAACAGTGCTTCGCAGCCGTTACAGGCGCCGGTTTTAATATCGATACGGGGTTGGTAATAAAGTTGCAGCTGGTTTTCACGAATGGCCGTACCCAGATCAGCCAGCATGGTTAACCGGCGGGTGCTGTGAGAATCCAGTTCGTTACTGTAAAAACTGCAGGTTTCACCGTGGGTCTTGGCGTGATACATCGCCACATCTGCGCAACGCAGCAAAGCATGGCTGGAATCCCCGTGCTCCGGATACAGAGCAACGCCAATGCTCGCACCCATTTCAAGAAACATGCCCTCGACTTCCATCGGCATCTTCAGCTCTTTGTTGACCGTGCTGACCAACGCCATTATCGATTGCTGATCGACGATGCCGTATTGGATCACGGCGAACTCGTCACCACCCAGACGATATAACTGGGATTTGGTATTGCTTTTCTGCAACGCCGTCAGCAATCTGCGCGCCACCTTCTGCAAAATAAAATCGCCAATCCGATGCCCCAGGGTATCGTTGACGTCTTTAAACCGATTCAGATCCAGCAATAGTACAGCGACGTTTTGTCCGGACCGCTTTGCATCGATCAACAGACTGGCGCCGTTCTCATGCAAAGAATCGCGATTCGGTAATTCGGTTAAGGCATCGTGACTGGTTCGAAAAGCCAACTGTTTTTGCGATTCGACCAACGCGGCTTCTGCCTGCTTGCGGTCGCTGACATCCCGAATCGTACCCAATACGCATTTCATATCCCCGAGCTGCAAAAAGTTTAAACCCACTTCGGCATGAAACGAGGTTCCATCCATGCGATGAAAATTCCATTCAAATTGCTGCCGGGTGCCGTTCAGTGCGGCTTTGATTCTGGTTTCAATCTGGTGCTCGGAATGTCGCCCATCCGGCTGCGACAGTGGCGACAACTTTGACAGTGACGAGTCCATCAGTTGTTCACGGGAGGAGCCGAACATCGTCAACATCGAAGGGTTGCACTCGCAAATTTCAAAATCGCGGATCACCATCACAGCATCCAGCGTGCCTTCAAACAAGGTGCGAAAACGCAATTCCCGGTCACGATAGGAATTCAGCATCATCAGCTGCGAGATCATATCGGCTATCGAGGCAGCAAATATTTTCTCTTCATCACTCCAGTCGCGATGGCGCACCTGCTGCTCAAAACACAAGACGCCTTGGGTATGCCCTTCCGACCGCAATGTGGCGTCCAACATAGATTGAATGTCCAGCGGTCGCAGGTAAGCATCGCTGAACTCATTGGTACGGGAATCCGTTTGCGCCTGGTTCGCGTCAATTACACGCTCCGCTGCCAACGCGCTAAAATAACGGGGGTATTCACTTGAGGCCAACACCACACCTTGCTCAATTGCATTACCGTCACCCTGAAACAGACACAGGCAAACTAACTCGGTTTGGCTGCTATTCAACTGCCAAACACTAACGCGCTCTACATCCATCACACCGGCACAAGTACGGGCAATATGACTTAAGGCACTGTTCAGGTTCGCTTTCCAAATTAGCTCCGACTTTGAAAGAGCTATATAGGTGTCCACCAAAGGGTTGGACGCAGCAATGACCGGTGATGTGAATGTATTCGACATATACTCTGAGGCAAATCAACTATGCAAATCTCAGTATAGACGATGATATGAATTTACACGCCGCTGTTACAGATACTGTTAACTGTTAACGAACTGTAACCGCCGTTCCTATTCCGGGCCGGGCTAACGCCCGTTTACCCGGCTTTCGGCCAGGTACAGCCGTGCCATATTCTGATCAATCGAGAAGGCATACCGACCCAGAAAGTTCATACCCAGCAAACCATCCACTTCATCGTTACTCAGGTTTACTTCGATAATATTAACGTCGTGTTGCACCTGATCTTCAATCTGCATGGAATCAATTGTGAACAGCGATGCCGCCACTTGACCGTTGGCGGTATGCACCTGTAAACGTTGCCCCGTATCGATGAGATTAGTGCCCCCCTGCAAGCGGGCGATGGCGGAAGGCGTCAACGCAGTAATACTGGCGCCGGTATCAATCATAAGCTCAAGCTCCACCCGACCATCAAAAACGACTTTCACCACAAAGTGGTCGGCGTTGCGATACAAGGGTATACCACTGCGGCTACGATCGCGGTTGGCAATGGCTTGTTCCAGTTGCAAAATTCTGGCGTCCACCTGTGCCTGATGCGCTTCGCTATACGGGAGCAACTGCACCTGATACAGGGCCTCATTTAATTCTCCGGACTGCGCTAACGCATCCGCCATCATTAAACCAAACGGTGGATAGTCCGGCTGTTTTTCTAATGCAAAACGCAGCAGCTCTATCAACGACTGATTTTGATTTAAAGTGTCCGGTGTTTCTGACTGCGCCTCTTGAAACGCATTCAGCAACAATGTGTCAATGCGCTGCCTGCATGCTTGCCGACGCTGTTCACCCAGCGCCGAATCATAAGCGATAAAAAGCTCCGTTATCGCGGCCAAACGGTCGCCGCGAACCAGTGCAGAATCCACGGCAAGATCCTGATATAGGGTATTGTCTCCGTTCATCTGCAACAATGCCTCGATCCAGGCATCCAGATCTTTCCATTGCTGTTTCTGCATCAGATGCAAAAGATGCTGCTGTAACAATGGTTCGGCCCAAACCATTTCAGAAGCGTCCGCCGGAAGCGAATCCAAAAAGCCGATAACCGCTTCAATCCGGTTGCCAGTCAATAACCTCTGAAATCGATTTTGCTCTATTCCGTGGCGCAGCCTATTGGATTGATTGCTTGCGGATACCGCGCCATTCTCCACAGCTTGATCACCGCTATATGAGGAGCCGACATTGGATCCGGCTGCGTACGGTTGCAAGCCCGGAAAGGTCCACGCAGCCCACCAACCTGACGCAAAAACCAACAAAAGAATAAGCCCTCGCTTGACCCAGCGGTGCCAATTCGATGCAGATTGATTTTGTTGCGTTGGTTCCATTACCGATATCCTATACTTGGGTCGCGACCCTAATTGCAATCCCTGCATAATCATGGCATCTAAGTATGGCACAGCCTAAAGCCTGGGCACGACTAACGACAATAAAATAAAGAGGCACGCGATGGATCTGGACAGAATAGACCTTAACTCACTCATAGATAAAGCAACCGAAATGGTCATGCTGTACGCGCCGAAAGTACTGTTGGCGTTGATTACCCTTATCGTCGGCTTATGGATTATCGGCGCAATAAGCAAAGCAATAGAATACGTTCTGGAGAAACGGGATTTTGATATATCCCTGCGTAAATGGCTTTCCAGCATTCTGTCTCTGCTACTCAAATTCTGCTTACTCATTTCCGTTGTGTCCATGATCGGCGTGCAAACCACGTCCTTTATTGCCATGCTGGGTGCCGCCGGTCTGGCCGTTGGGTTAGCATTGCAGGGCAGCCTGTCGAATTTTGCAGGCGGGGTTTTAATACTGATATTTAAACCTTATAAGGTCGGTGATTATATCAAAGCCAATGGCGAAGAAGGCACGGTAGAGGCAGTGGATGTGTTCTACACCTTCCTGATTACACAGGATCATAAACACGTTGTATTGCCGAACGGACCGCTAGCAAACGGCAATCTGGTGAACTACACACGGGATGAAACACGCCGCATCGATCTGGCGGTGGGAGTGAGCTACAACACCGAATTCGATGACGCCGAAAAGGCGCTGATTGATATGATGAAGCAAGACGAGAGGGTATTGGCCGATCCACCGCCCTTTGTGGGCGTAACCGATTACGGTGACAGCTCTATTAATCTCACAGTACGGGCCTGGTGCAAGACAGAGCATTACTGGCCATTACGCTTCGCAATTAATAAACAAATTAAACCGGCATTGGATGCAGCAAACATTTCCATTCCGTTCCCGCAGCGCGATGTACATATGATTCCGGCCAATTAGGACCGGAATCACGTTCGTTAAAAATGCAATACCAAACCCAGGGTATAGGCGATGCAGGTTGAGCGGCAAATTTAATTCCCCGATACCGTCTGCCACCATCTCACTTAAGATGCAGGCGCCGCTTTCCCGGCCCTGGCCCGTTAGGGTATCAACCTAAGTCAAATTACCGCAGGGCTTGCAAAGTGTGTTGTCTGGAGGCATAAAAAAATCCCCCGACAAAGCGGGGGATTTTTTGCAGTTGGTAACAAACCAGAGCGGACGCTACTCAGTCGGGACGTTTGACCGTATCACCCACTTTCAGCGGTGCCTCGGCACGCAGAATCAGACCGTAGCTGACTTTATCGAAGGTCCGGAATACCATCAGAATACCGCGGCGTTCGTCGGGCAACTTAACCAGCTCCTGAGTAATGCGGTCTTTCACCACCTCGCCTTTATTCATAACCGCCAGCACATCACCCACTAACGCGCCGTCACGCTCACCGTAATTCATCACCACCACATCGTATTGGCTGACATTCCGTACGCCACTGAACACACTCAGAATATTGGCATCCACCTCCCCGTTTGGGGCTTTGGGATAGAACACGGAATCCACTTTACGCTCTTCGGTGGGAATCAGGCGATCACCGGGGCGAATATCCTCTTTGGAGTTGGTAATTTTGAACCGCGCCACTTCGTCTTCGTGTTTTTCGTAGCGCGCCATACCCATATCCAACGCCGCAAAACCCAGCACTTCCTTGGTTTTCGGATCCTGATAGGCTTGCCCTTTGCGATAGATGCCATACACCTGGTGCGCTTCTGACCAGTCACCCCGTGCGTACATATAATCATGCAGCCCCATCACAATATGCTGCTCGTCACCCGCCAGAATATAAGGGGACGCCATGATTTCTTCTTCGGTCATTACCCGGTTGTCTTTGAGGAAACTTTGGATATGTTCTAGGGGAATAGCCGGAATAACCGATGCCAGGGGTTCACTCCGCACTTGAGGGGTCAACTTAATGGAGTCACCCTTTTTGAACACCATCGGACCCCGTTCAACTTGCAGAACCGGTTGGCCGTCGATGTAAACCAGCTTAATCAGATCGCCAGGATAGATCAGGTGGGGATTATCAATCTGCGGATTAACCTGCCACAATTCTGGCCACAACCAGGGATCACTAAGGAACGCATTTGATATGTCCCAAAGGGTATCTCCCTGCTTCACCGGGTAGACATCGGGATGCCCCGGTTTCAATTCCACTGCCGAGGCTTGCATGGCGACACCGAGCAAACAGCCACCGACCAGCCTGAGAAATGATTTCATCATTGTGAGAATCCCTTTATCATTATCAAAGCCTGCTATCAGGCGCATTTTCACATACGGGAACTGGCAAACATCGGCGCGCCGATTTTGACCTACATTTTACTATAGACGCTTTAATCGCTTTTACAGTGCCGTGTTTTGCGACGTTTGCCTTTCAGTGTAGACAACATTGGAATAAACAGACAAAGCAAATCCTGTATGATCATAATCTTAGCAACATAATCTACAGTTATACTAGAAAAGTGGCATTCTCAAGATGGCAATACTGGATATTCTCGAATTTCCTGACCCTCGTCTGCGTACAAAGGCCAAACCGGTCACAAAAGTTGATGAAAAAATACGCAAACTGACCGACGATATGTTGCAGACGATGTACCAAGCGCCCGGCATCGGCCTGGCGGCGACACAGGTTAATGTGCACCAACGCATAGTGGTAATCGATGTCAGTGAAGAAAAAGACTCCCCCCTGATTCTGATCAATCCGGAATTTGAAATCCTGGAAGGCGAACAGGATTACGATGAAGGCTGTCTGTCCGTGCCTGGTCACTACGAAACCGTCACACGCGCGGAAAAGATTCTGCTAAAGGCCCTTGATCGCGACGGGAACCCCTATGAAATGGAGTGTGACGGCCTGCTCTCGACCTGCATCCAACACGAACTTGATCACTTGGATGGCAAACTGTTTGTTGACCACATATCCAAACTAAAACGCGAGCGAATCCGGAAAAAGCTGGTAAAAGAGCAGAAAGAGCGGGTAAGAGTACGCTAACGTGCGTCACTCTGCCAACTTACCCTTATTCATCCAACGCCTCTGCGCAGCACAGGAACCCGACCAGTGACATCCCCGTTAAAAATAATATTTGCCGGCACCCCGGACTTTGCCGCCAGCTCGCTACAGGCGATTCTGGACTCACCGCATCAGGTCATTGCCTGTTATACCCAACCCGACCGACCCGCCGGCCGTGGACGCAAACTGACCCCGAGCCCGGTCAAAGCCCTGGCCCGGCAACAGGGTATTCCGGTGTACCAACCATTGAATTTCAAACCAGAGCAAACCCTGCAGCAACTGGATGACTTAAAAGCCGATCTGATGGTCGTGGTGGCTTACGGCTTACTGCTGCCGAAAGCGGTGCTGGAAACCCCGCGCCTGGGTTGCATCAACGTGCATGCCTCGCTGCTGCCGCGCTGGCGGGGTGCTGCCCCGATTCAGCGGGCCATCGCCGCCGGTGACGTCGAATCCGGTGTCACCATAATGCAGATGGATGTGGGGCTCGATACCGGTGACATGCTGCTTAAAGTGAACACTCACATACAACCGGAGGACACTGGTGGCAGCCTGCACGACCGTCTGGCTGGCCTGGGTGCGAAAGCGTTGGTGCACTGTCTCGATCTCGTGGCAACCGGTCAGCTATCACCTGAACCGCAGCCTCATGACCTGGCGAACTACGCTCACAAACTCAGTAAGGATGATGCCAGGTTGGATTGGCGGTTATCTGCGACAGAACTGCATAACCGTATCCGGGCTTTTAATCCCTGGCCCGTCGCCCATACCGAGCTGGAGGGTGAGCGGGTGCGCGTTTGGCAATCCGCACTGATTGCAGGCACCACCACGTCCGCCGCCGGCACCTTAGTGAACGTGTGCAAAGAAGGCATCGATGTGGCGACGGGAGAAGGCGTATTGCGCTTGCAGGAACTCCAGTTCAGCGGCGGTAAACGCCTGACCGTGGAGGCCTTGTTGAATTCGAAAGGGGATTGGCTGGTGGCGGGGAAACAATTGCATTGAGTAACGCGGCAACCGACCTTAATACCCGCGCCCTGGCGGCTCAGATCCTGGTGCAGGTGCTGCCGCTGAATCGCCAGAACCTGCATCCCCGCTCGCTATCGGATCTGCTGCCGGCGGTAGCGGAGAAAGACAAGGATCAAGGGCTGTTGCAGGAACTGTGTTTCGGCGTGTGCCGCTGGTATACGCGACTGGATAAAGTCGCCACACCGTTTATCCGTCAGCCGTTCAAATCCCGGGATGCGGATTTGCATGCCTTACTATTACTCGGCCTGTATCAGATGCTCTATCTGCGGGTGCCGGATCACGCTGCCATCTCGGAAACCGTGGAAGCCTGCCGTCAACTTAATAAACCCTGGGCCGTGAAAGTCCTCAATGGCATGCTGCGCCAGGCACAACGCAACAAAAGCAACCTGGAAAACACATTGCCGGATAACCTGGCCATTAGCACTGCGCACCCGAAATGGCTGGTGGATGCACTTACGTCCGCCTGGCCGGCACAGGCGGAAAAGATTCTGCAGGCCAACAACGAACCCGGCCCCATGTGCCTGCGGGTGAATCGATTGCACGGCAGCCGCGACGCTTATCTGGCTCGCCTGAATGAAAAACAGATTAAAGCCCGGGCCGGCGAATTCGCCGACAGTGCCGTGTATCTGCAACAACCGGTGGATGTACTGGAACTGCCGGGATTCAGCGAGGGCCATGTTTCGGTGCAGGATGAAGCGGCTCAGTTAAGCGCACTGCTGTTAGCACCGCAACCCGGCGACCGGATACTGGACGCCTGCGCGGCACCGGGCGGAAAAACCGGACATATACTGGAGCTGCAACCGGCGTTGTCGGAACTGGTGGCACTGGATGTGGACAACACACGCCTGCAACGGGTTCAGGAAAATCTGACCCGGCTGCAATTGCGGGCCACCCTGGTGCATTCTGATCTGCAACAATACAACGCCGGGGCGGGCCTTTTTGACCGCATTCTGCTGGATGCACCCTGCTCAGCCACCGGGGTTATCCGCCGTCATCCGGATATTAAGTGGCTACGCAAACGCGCCGACATTCGGCAATTGGCTGAGACTCAATTACGCTTATTAAACGTTGCCTTTAACTTATTAAAGCCGGGTGGCAGTTTGTTGTACGCCACTTGCTCGGCTTTACCCCAGGAAAACAACCGCGTGGTGCAACTGTTTCTGGCGCATGAACCGCTCGCTCACGAAATCAAAATTGACGCCGATTGGGGTCAGGATGCCGGTATCGGACGCCAGTTGTTTGCCAACGAAAAAGCACACGACGGATTTTATTACGCGCATTTGATGCGCGAAGCACAAGGACACTGAACCACGAACGCCTATCATGATAGGATTGGGCACCACGTGAACGAGACGGGCGAATATGAAAATCATAATTCTCGGTGCTGGCCAGGTCGGTGGCACACTCGCTGCTAACCTGGCGAGTGAACATAACGATATTACCGTTGTTGATACGGATTCCGAGCGCCTGCACGAATTGCAGGACCGATACGATATTCGCACCATCACCGGCAAAGCGTCCTTTCCCTATGTGCTGCGCCAGGCCGGGGCCGACGACGCCGACATGCTGATTGCGGTCACCAACAGCGATGAAGTCAACATGGTCGCCTGCCAGGTGGCCTATTCACTGCACCGAACGCCCACCAAAATCGCCCGCGTGCGTTCCGCCAGTTATCTTTCCAAAGCCAGCGGCTTGTTCGGAAATGAAGCGTTTCCCATCGACGTCATTATTTCTCCTGAGCAAGTGGTGACGAACCACATTACCCGATTAATTGAGCACCCCGGCGCACTGCAGGTACTGGATTTTGCCGAAGGAAAGCTGCAACTGGTGGCGGTGAAAGCCTACTTCAACGGCCCACTGGTGGGACGTGAACTGCGCTACCTTCGTCAGCATATGCCCTCGGTGGATACTCGGGTTGCAGCGATTTTCCGCCGCGACCGGCCCATTATTCCAGAAGGCACCACGGTAATAGAAGCCGACGATGAAGTGTTCTTTATTGCCGCCAAAAATCACATCCGGGCGGTGATGAGTGAACTACGCGGGCTGGAACACAACTACAAAAAAATCATAATCGCAGGCGGCGGCAATATCGGTGAGCGCCTGTGCGATGCGCTGGAAGGGCGCTATCAGGTTAAAATCATTGAACGCAGCATCGAACGTTGCACCTTTCTGGCTGAAAAGCTCAACAAAACCATTGTCATTCGTGGGAATGCCTCGGACCAGGATTTGTTACTCGAAGAAAGCGTGGAAGACACGGACATCTTTATTGCCGTTACCAATGACGACGAAGCCAACATAATGTCATCGATGCTCGCCAAACGGTTAGGGGCACGTAAGGTGATGACGCTGATCAACAACCCGGCCTATGTGGATCTGGTGCAGGGCGGTGACATTGATATCGCTATTTCGCCACAGCAAGCCACCATCGGCAGTTTGTTGACTCATGTGCGACGAGGGGATGTGGCCAGCGTACACTCCCTGCGCAGGGGTGCGGCGGAAGCCATTGAAGCCATCGCCCACGGTGACGAAAAATCTTCCAAAGTCGTAGGCAAAGCCATCGGCGATATTGATCTGCCGGAAGGCACCACCATCGGCGCTATTATCCGTAACGATCAGGTGCTCATCGCTCACGATGATATTGTGGTGGAGTCCGATGATCACGTCGTGCTGTTCCTGGTGGATAAACGCCGGATTCAAGATGTGGAACGGCTTTTCCAGGTGGGAATTACCTTTTTTTGATGAGCAGGTATCACGATCTGCAAAATAATTGTTTTAATCGGGAATTGAGAATCTAACCATGCATCCAGCCGTGATTCTTCGCATATTGGGCATGCTGCTAATGGTCTATAGCAGCACCATGTTGATACCGGCGATGGTGGCGTTGCTGTATAACGACGGCGGAGAAAAACAATTCCTGTCAGCGTTTATCATTACTTTGGTGTCCGGCCTGCTGTGCTGGTTACCGGTGCAGAACCAGAAACAGGAATTGCGGGTACGCGATGGTTTTGTAATCGTGGTGTTGTTCTGGACGGTATTGGGTTGCTTCGGCGCTATCCCCTTGATGTTGGGAGAGCACCCCGGTATGAGTCCGACGGATGCCGTGTTTGAATCCATTTCCGGCTTAACCACCACCGGGGCAACCGTGGTGGCCAATATCGATGCATTGCCAAAATCGGTTTTATTTTATCGCCAGCAACTGCAATGGTTCGGCGGTATGGGAATAATCGTTCTTGCGGTAGCCATTCTGCCCATGCTGGGCGTCGGGGGCATGCAGTTATATCGCGCCGAAGCACCCGGCCCGATAAAAGACAACAAACTCACGCCCCGCATCACCGAAACCGCAAAAGCCCTCTGGTACATTTACGTTTCTCTCACCATCGCCTGCGGCTTGGCGTACTGGCTCTGTGGTATGAGTGCATTTGATGCCATTGCCCACAGTTTTTCTACCGTAGCGATTGGCGGCTTTTCAACCCACAACGCCAGCATCGGTTATTACGACAGTGCCGCGCTTGAAATGATCACCGTGGTGTTTATGTTACTGGCCGGTGTCAATTTCGGGTTGCATTTCCTGGCCTGGCGACGGCGAAGACTTGACACCTATCTGACCGACCCTGAATTACGTTTTTATATTACGGTGCTGTTATTGATCAGCGCGCTGGTGTTTATCGGCTTACTGATCACCAGTGAATTCAGTCAGTTCTGGGTTTCATTGCGTCATGCACTATTTCAAACCGTGTCCATTGCAACCACCACGGGTTATGGCATCGCCGACTTCTCCACTTGGCATCCGATGCTGGCAACTGCACTGTTAATGGGCAGCTTTATCGGTGCCTGCGCCGGTTCCACCGGTGGCGGCATTAAAGCCATTCGCGTGTTTTTGATGTTCAAACAAGGCTTACGGGAAATGCGCCGATTGATTCACCCGAACGCGGTGATGGTGATTAAATTATCCAACAAAGCCGTCCCCGATCGGGTGATTGAAGCGGTATGGGGTTTCTTCGGCATCTATCTCATTAGTTTCTGCGTGTTGTTTTTATCTATGCTCGCTACCGGTCTGGACTTTGTGACCGGGTTTTCAGCGGTGGCAGCGTGTATGAACAATTTAGGGCCGGGCCTGGGTGAAGTTGCTCTGCATTACGGCAACATCAGCGACACCGCCAAGTGGATTTTGTGTTTCGCCATGCTATTGGGCCGGCTGGAAATATTCACGTTATTGGTGCTCTTCACCCCCATGTTTTGGCGTCACTAAGCAACCGCTCGTTTGGTTTTTCCCAACGCGGGCCCGTTTATTACCCTATAGAATTAACGGCTTTCTGTAATTTTTTCACATTTTATCCCGCCAGTAAGCAAATCGCAGAAATCGCTGTCTATACTGAAAGTACATTCAACTACCCATAAGTATCATCGGCTATGTTCAATCGTGACGAGTGGATTCTTGAACAACAGAATCCGATGATTTCCAAAAAGAAATGGCAAACCACCGTTGATCTCATCGCTAAACTTTATGAAGCCCCGGCGGCCTACATAATTCAGCACACTTCGCGTGGCCTGCAAATTGTCATCAGCAGCAGCTCTCCCATTAATCCCTACCCGGCGGGAAAAGAATTTGCACACAGTGAATCTCTGTTCAGTCAGGCAGTCGTCAACAGCTGCGAACAACTCTATGTGAACCACGCTACCAACTCCAAGTTGTGGAAACAAAATCCAGTGGTGCAGGATCACAATGTGAACTCTTATCTGGGGGTTCCCATTTACTGGCCTGATGGTTCGTGTTTTGGTGCAATTTGCGTGGTGGATTTTGCGGTCACCCATTACAACAAAGCATTTCAGGAATTGATCTGGCAATTCCGGGATATTGTCGAAGCCGACTTAATGCTGAACAATCAGTTTCTACAATTACTGGAACTGTCCACCAAAGATGAGTTGAGCCGATTACTGAACCGGCGTGGTTTTTTTATTCAGGCTGAAAAACACATCCGCTTAGCGCAACGGCTGAATCAAAATGTCGGTGTCCTGTATATGGATCTGGATAACCTGAAAGCCATCAATGATCAGCATGGCCACCGCATTGGTGACAAAGCGATCTGCGCACTGTCCACTGCTGTGCGTAATGTCCTGCGTGAAAGTGATGTAGCGGGGCGTATCGGAGGCGATGAGTTTGTGGTGGTGATGCTGGCACAGGATCAACAGGCGTTGATAAAACTCACCGAGCGTATTCGTACCGAGCTTAGCAGTTTGTGTGTCGGTGAGCTGGAAAATATCGAGCTTAGTGCCAGCATCGGCAGCCGCCTATATGGTGCAACGGAGCTTATCAACATTGATAAGATGGTATCGGAAGTGGACGAGATTATGTATCGGGAAAAGAATCTTCATCACGCCGCCCAATCCGATGCCGGTTGAATTCAAGACCGCTTACTGCACCACCTCCGGTGACTTGACCGAAGTACCGCCGTCCAGACAGATTACACTGCCGGTAATATAAGCGGACGCGGGCGATGACAGAAAAACAGCTAACCCTTCCATATCCTGCGGCTGCCCCATTCGTTTCAGCGGTACTGCCTCGTTCTGCGCTTGCACCGATGCCTCATCCTTCATCGCAAATTTGGTCATACGGCTGGGGAATACACCCGGCGCAATGGCATTTACGGTGATGCAGCGGGCGGCCAGTTCTCCGGCCAGAATTTTGGTTAAGTGATTAAGCGCTGCTTTGCTCGGCCCATAGGCATAGGCGAGCATACTGGCTGTAACTTGTCCGGCCACCGAGGTGATATTAATCACACGGGCAGGATCCGCTTCGTTGCCGGCCGCTTCCAGCATCGGTAATAATTTTTGCGTCATCACAAAGGCGGATTTCACATTCAGGTTCTGGATTTTGTCCCAGGCTTCCGCCGGGTATTCTTCCAGCTTCGCACCCCAGGTCACACCGGCGTTGTTGACTAAAACGTGCAGCTTCGGCTCCCGTTCCTGCAATTGAGCCACCAAATCCAGGCAACCCTGTTCCGTAGACAAATCCGCCGCAATCCCGATGCATTCACCGAACTCAGACAAGGCTTCGGCGGTTTTCGCACAAGCATCCGCTTTACGCGATGCCACATACACTTTGGCACCGTGTTTTACCAAACCCTCTGCAATCATATAGCCGATGCCGCTGGTGCCACCGGTGACCAACGCCACTTTACCTTTGATTGAAAAAATTGATTCGCTCATTGAAAAATGCTCCCTTCCTTTCGGGTCAGATTAACTATTCGGTTTGTAATGAGTTTTCAGAATCTCCGCGGCATGCAACACATGCTCCTGCATCATAAAATCCGCGCGCTCCGCCTGCTGATTCTTCATCGCCATATAAATTGCCAGGTGATGGTCCTGTGCCCGCTGAAAAGCACGCATGGAATACCATTTGAAAGACCCGTTAAACACGATCGGGATATTGCGCGACGACCTGGCAAAGCGGATCAGTAAGTCATTTTGAGTTTCCAGTAAAATCGCCAGATGAAAGGATTTATTCATTTCCCGCCATTGCACCAGATCCGCTGCCGCCACATCACCTTTTGCCAGCATCGACTCGCCATCGCTCAACGCCGTTTTAAGGGTGGTATCCAGCGCCGCAGACATTCCCCGTTCTGCAATCAGCCGACATCCCAGGCCTTCAAGAACCGATCGTACACGAAAGGCGCTGAGAATATCCTCCAGGGAAAACTCCCGCACGCTGTACCCGCAATTAGGTTCGTAATCCAACAATCCATCCCGCGCCAGGACCCGCAATGCTTCCCGTATCGGTGTGCGCGATACCCGCATACGTTCGGCTAAGGCTGTTTCCTGTAGCCGGCTGTTGGGCGCGAATTCGCCTTGCAGCAATTGTTCGCGCAGGGTTTCAGTCACATTCAGGCCACGGGTAGATTTACTGCCCTGCATTATCGCCACAGCTCGCGGGGGAATATCTCATCTTTCTCCCACTGCTGATAATGGGGTTCGACCTCTTTGGCGGGAAACTTACGGAAATTGTCCCGAAACAGTTCCCGTTCCTGCGGATTGAGTGTGTTGTCTGACATAGTGATTCCCTCTGAGAAGAGAGTGGATTGTATACAATCTGGCGGCGGGTTTCATCCACGGATGAATGCACTGAACGCAACCACACATGCAATATCGTCGTTTGAGGCAGAGCGGATAAGACTGAACAATGGAGCCCTCTGCCAACCGCAACAGGACAGCGCCCATGCTTTCCCGATTTAGCTCCCGACTGATCGACAATATCCCCGCACATATAAACGCTAAATGGCGACTCAAATCATTGCGTAAACAACTACACGAGGGCTATCACCTATCAGAGTTCGACCATCATTATTTGCGTTACCGCACTGCCGGACGAGGTCAATTCCATCTGGTGTTTGCCGCCGATCCACCGGTGACCCTGGAGTGCTATGATTCTTTAATCCGTGAACTCAGCCCCCGTTACCGGATCAGCGTGCTTGAGCTGCCCGGTTTTGGCTATTCCTTTCCGAAACACAACTTCGATTTTGCTTTTGATCACTGCGTGGATGACCTGGCCAATGTACTAATGCATTGGCGAAGCGGGCCGTACGTTCTCGCTTTCCCTTGTGCGTCGGCCTTTTTTTCACTGGCACTGGCACAACGTTATCCTGCGCTGGTGTCTCATATCGCTATGATGCAGGCGCCCGATTGGCAGCAGGAACAACATTGGAAGCAACGGCTGGATCCGAAATCATTATTACGCACACCGGGGATCGGACAACTGCTGATGAAAGCGACGCAACAAAAAGTCGCCCGCGATTGGCTCGGCTATGCATCGAATACTCCGGCGTTTACCGAACAGGCCAGGCCGCATATTACCAATCAATTACACAAAGGCGGCTGTTATTGTCTGGCCTCGGCATTGCAAAGCAGTCTGCCGCAGAAAAGCCCTGAATTAGGCGGCATTACACAACCGGCTATGATGATCTACGGCGATCAGGATCGATCCCATCGTAAAACGGATTTCAACACCATTCGCTTGTACTCGGACGATATACGGGTTCAGGCCATTCCGGGCGCAGGTCATTTTCCGGAACTGGAATACCCACAGCAATTTTCCCGACTAATTGACCAATTGCTGGTGAACTCCGGTGTTCACTCCACGGCCATTTCCTGATTCAACCAGTTGATAAATAATTGCAGTCGAGAGTCATGATTCGATTTGGCACAAATGAAATAATAATCTGAATAAAGTTGTGGATGGCAATCTGACAGCCTGACCAAATGTCCGGCTGTTACGGTTGCTTCGACTAACGGCCAGGCCGCCATTGCCACACCGATACCATTTTTTGCAGCTTGCAAAGCCGTATCTGCATCATCGAAAAACATATTTTCATTTGCAAGCAGATTGGGTAGCCCCCAGGCGTCCGTCCATTGTTGCCACAAATCAGGTTGCGACAGGGTATGACACCAATTAAAGGCGGAAAGACATCGCAGATCGCCGTTCCAGTCTGACTTGTTCAACAACACCGGTGCAGCCACAGGAACTGCAAACTGTCGAAACAGTTTTTTTACATGAAGCCCTTTATCTATCGGTGGCGTAAAGCGAAAGCAACCGTCTATTTTATTGGCATCAAACGGTTTATACGTTAACTCTGATTCAAACTGTAATGAAACATTCGGGTATTGATGTTTAAATCTATGCAGCCTCGGTAACAACCAATGATTAGCAAAGTAAGGCTGAGCACTGATCACCAGTGGCTCACTTTTACTTTTATTGTGCGGGCTGATAATTTCCAGCGTGCTGTGCAACTGATCGAAAACAGATTCCAGCGTTGCACTTAATTTGGTTCCCTCGGGTGTTAATGCTAATCCACGAACCTGGCGCTGAAACAATTTACAGCCTATCTGGTCCTCCAGCCCCGCAATCTGCCTGCTCACCGCCGACGGCGACAAACACAGCTCATCGGCCGCGGCTTTAAAGCTCAAATGCTTTGCCGCAACAGAGAAGGTCCGTAATGTATTCAGGGAAGAGGGTAATGGCATCCGCATATTCAATCACATCCGGATGCCCGAACTCCACTCGAATATCAAAAACTCAGTTTTCCACCAAGCGTTTTGCCTGCATCCAGTTCAGGCAACAGGCAGTTGCTTCATCCAGCTTATCCTGCTGCCCGAAATAATAGTGGTTAGCGCCTTTTATCTCATGCATTTCCTTATCGTCATGACCTACCGCTTCAAATAAACGCCGGGTATGACTTGGCGTACAAGCGTCGTCAGCCGTGTTGCCAATCACCAGGGTCGGCACCGTAATGGTCTCAGCACAGGTTAAGCCATTCGCGTTGGAATCATCATAACTCCACTGGGATAACCAGCCTCGCAAGGTATTAAACCGGGCCAGACCAACCGGCCCGTTATTCACCACCTTTGGATCACCGAGATAGCACCAGTTGGCAGGGCGGTCGTTGGGATCCAAAGTCGGATCAATAAAACGCGGGTCAGCCATGGTGCCGTGAGTAACAAACGCAAATTCTTCACGGGCTAATCCATCCGCCCGATACGCTTCCAGCTTTTCTTTCACCCAAGCGGTAATGCGGCGGTTTCGGGCAATCTGCGCAGCACGATAACGTTCAATAAATTCTTTTGAATAGGGAGCCTGATTCGGATTATTGGGGTCATACAAATCCAGTTCCGGATCGCGTTTGGTGGGATCGTTCTCATCCAGTATTGACGCATCCATCCATTCGGTCATGGTGCCGGCGCGACTGATATGCGCAGCCAATAACATCAAGCCGTCAGCGGGAATTAAATTTGCGTCCACCAGATTAATGGGATCACCGGCTGGTGTTTCCGTTACCGTAGGGTTTTCTGCCTGACTCTGATAATACAGCGACAACGAACCACCGCCGCTCCAACCGGCCAGAACCACTTTTTTGTAGCCTTTTTTTTCTTTTGCATCGCGAATGCAGGCCCCCAGATCCAGCACCACTTTTTCCATTATCAACGCACTGTCTGTGCCGCGATAACGGCTGTTGCAATAAATCACATGGCAACCTTTTTTCGCTAAAGCCGACACCATGGGTAAATAAGATCCACCGCCGATGGGGTGCATAAATACAATCACTGTATCCGAGGGCTTATTCTCGGGCTTCAACCAATGGGCTTCCAGGGCCACGAAATCCATACTGCCCCCATAGGTATCTTTAAAGCTGGAAGTTTCGTGGAACGCCAGCACATAGGGAATACGTTGATACGGGTATTTTGCTGCGCTCATATCGGCTTCTCCTCACGACTGTCCGCCGATTCCGGAGATTTCATTTTCGAAAAATCCGCTTTGCTCATATCAACTCCCCGCATATCCAGGCTGTCCGCGGTCAGGTTTTTCAGTTTCATGGGACGTGTTTTTTCCGTCCAGGCTTTCAGCACATCGTGGGCTCTGGCAGCGTCCTGCTCCATAATCTCTTTGTAATCCGGCGCTTTTAACGTCAGCTCCACCTGCAATCCGTTGGGATCGTACATATAAATCGACTGCACAAATTCGTGATCGATCGGCCCGAAGCAAGGGCGACCCATTTTATTAATATGCCGACGCCAGGCTTTCAGTTGCTCCATGCTCTCCACTTCAAATGCAATGTGCTCATCAAATCCGTGACGGGCAATAAACATTTTTTCGTCCACGTCGTCGGGCACATCAAAAAACGCAATAAAATTACCGTCCGGGGTCTGAAAGAACAGATGCATATAATCCCGCTGCACGGTGCGTCCCGGCTCCTCATCGAATACCATGGCGGCCGCTAGTTTGAAGCCCAGCACCTCTTCGTAAAACCAGCGGGTTTGTTCTGCGTCCCGGCACCGATAGGCGGTGTGGTGCATGTTATTGGCAACTTTCAATGTGACGTCTGACATGGGCTCCCCCCTCATTTTTAATTGACTGATTGGTCACTATTCAATAGATTGTATACAATCATAGTCTAAACACCATTGCAACTGCGGAATTCGCTACCTCAGTTCACTTATTGCATACAAAAGGGGCTTCACATGGGCGCATTATCCGACGTAACCATTCTCGACCTTACCCATATGCTGTCCGGCCCTTATTCCAGCCAGCTGATGGCCGATATGGGCGCTAACTGCATAAAAATAGAACCTCCCGCGCGCGGTGAAGCTACCCGCAAGCTGCTCGCAGACGATGAGAACTATTCAATAGAAGGAGTGGGCGCTTACTTTCTTACACTCAGCCGAAATAAGAAAAGCGTCTGCATTGACCTGAAAAAGCCAGAGGGGCTGGCGCTGTTCTACGAACTGGTAAAGAAGGCGGACGTTGTCATTAATAATTTTGCCGCCGGCGTCCCGGCCCGGCTGGGCATCGATTACCAAAAGCTGAAGCACCACAATCCCGCCATCATCACCTGCTCCATTACCGGCTTTGGTGAAACCGGCCCGGAGCCCGATCGCGCCGCCTTTGATCTGGTAGCACAAGGCATGGGGGGCGGCATGTCGATCACCGGGGAAGAGGGTGCGCCACCTTTACGGGCAGGGATCCCCATCGGCGACCTGGGCGGCGGGCTGTTTGCCACTATCGGCATTCTCTCGGCCCTGAACCAGCGCCACAGTACAGGACGCGGACAGCATGTGGATATCTCGATGCAGGATTGCCAGATCTCCATGCTCAATTATATGGCGACTATGTATCTGATGAGCGGTGTGCAGCCACCGGCCGTGGGCAACAGCCATTTTGTTCATGTGCCCTATGGCACCTTTAAAACCCGCACCCGTTATCTGATTCTTGCCTGTATGGGTGATGCCTTTTATCTGAAGTTGGCCCACATGCTGGACGACCCCGAACTCATGTCACCCCGGTTTGCAACACAGCCGGTACGTTGGGCACACCGCCACTTTATCAATGAGCGGGTGCAACAGCATATCGAGAAACAAGACTGCGAATATTGGCTGCAACGCCTGAAGGAACATCGGATACCCGCCGCTCCGGTTAACGATTTCGCCTATGCTCTAAATGATCCCCAGGTATTGGCACGGGATATGGTCGTCGAGGTGCCATTAAACAACGGCACTAGCGTAAAACAGCCAGGCAATCCGGTGAAATTATCCGCCTCCCGAGCCAGTCCGATAACGCCTCCACCGGGCCTGGGTCAACATACTGAACAGATACTGTCGTCCTACCTGGATTTATCCCCTTCACAATTGGAAGAATTGCGAAACTCCGGGATTATCGCTTGATATTGCCTGCACTGACTGCCTTATAATCAGTATAACGATTATAAAAAAATGAAAAAAAGTTTTATGAGGGAGCAGTACCATGACCAATCGAGTCTACATCAACGAAGTAGGGCTGCGTGACGGCCTGCAGAACCAACCTAATCCGGTTTCCACGGAATCCAAACTGAAGCTGGCAGACGCTCTGATTGCTGCGGGTATCCGCCAGTTGGAAGCCGTGAGTTTTGTAAATCCTAAAGCAGTACCGCAAATGGCTGATGGAGCCCAGGTGTTGGCGGGATTGCCGACCATCGCCGATCTGAATGTCGCCGCGCTGGTGCCCAATATGAAAGGTTACGAGCGCGCCAAAGCAGAAGGGGTTAAATCCGTTGCCGTGGTCCTGGCTTCTACCGACACCTTCAATCTCCGCAATCTGAATATGACACTGGAGCAAACCAAAGCCACCTGCCAACAAGTCATTGCTCAAGCCAAGCAGGACGGCATTTTTGTGCGCGGCTACGTATCCGGCGCCATTGCCTGTCCTTATGACGGCACTACACCGGTTGACCTGGTGCACAAATTAACCCAGGACCTGATTGAATTCGGAGCCGATGAAATTTCCATTGCTGACACCATTGGAGCCGGTAATCCGCAACAAATCAACGACATTCTGGGGCCTCTGGTACAACAATACGGAGCGGACATTTTCAATCTGCACCTGCACGACACCCGCGGTCAGGCGCTTGCTATGGCCTGGGCCGGTATCACCCAGGGTGTGCGCCGTTTTGACAGTTCCATCGGTGGGCTGGGCGGTTGTCCATTTGCGCCGGGTGCCTCGGGTAATGTAGCGACAGAAGATCTGGTGTACATGCTGCAGGAATCCGGTTTCGAAACCGGCATCGATTTGCAGGGATTGCGCAACGCCGTCATCGTTGCAGAACAGGCTACCGGGCAATCCTTGGGCGGCAGCGTCGTACAGTGGATGAAATCCCAGGAACTACGAAAACAAAAAAATCAATCTCCCTGCATCTGACAGCAGGTTTAGACCCAACCAGGATCTGACACGCCTATGATGATTTCACCTGCAAAGTTCGGTGTGCTTTTGATGTTGCTTTTAGCTGCCTGTGCTGCTCAGGCAGACAAAGCCGATCGCGTCATTGAAGGTGAGAAAGCCAACACCAAGTTGGCAGCGGACTCACAACAGCGCATCAATAAAATCAGCGACAAAACTCAACAGCTGTTTCAAAATTTTCAATTGGAACTGAAACGGATTGACGATCTGACTCTTTATAATCAGCAAATGAAAGGACAGATCTCACGCCAGATGACCAGCATTACCGACACCACTCAAGCCATCGATGAGGTGGCTATTGTCGAGCGTCAATTATCACCACTTTTACATCGTATGGTCGATTCCCTGTCAACCTTTATCAAACTGGATGTACCCTTCCTGTTGGACGAACGTTTTGAGCGGGTTGCCTTTCTTCGCCACACGCTGGACCGCACCGATGTCACCCTGGCTGAAAAATTCCGCCAGGTGATCGAAGCCTATAACGTGGAAGTGGAATACGGCAACACCATAGAAAGTTATCGGGGCAATCTGAATCTGGGTGATCGATCCCGGGAAGTCGAGTTTCTTCGTATCGGGCGTGTCGCTCTGCTGTATCAGTCTCTGGATGGAAACGACCTGGGCGCCTGGAACAGCGATACGCATCGCTGGCAACCATTGGATGGACGCTATCGCCGGGACATTCGATTGGGACTCAAGGTCGCCAAAAAGCAGGCGGCACCTGAATTACTCCTGTTACCCGTTTTGGCACCGGAGTCCTGAATATGAAAACGTTACTTAGCTCAATATTGTGCGCTTTATCATTGGTCTTATTCGCGCCCGCGTTAACCGCCGCCAACAATCCTTTCGCTTCAAACGCTGAAATCGGTTCGCTTGACGAACTATTGGAGTTGGTAAAACAAGGTCGTATTGAACAGTCGAAATCCAATCAGCAGCGGGAACAGCGCTTTCTTGGTAATCAAAGTACGCAACAAAGCGAACTCGACAACGCCATTTCACAACGCAAGGCGCTTGAGCTTGAAAGTGAAAAACTGGAAGCAGACTACGACGCCCGCCGACAGGAACTCAACAAACTCACTCAGCGACTTGAAACCCGAATGGGTTCGCTGACCGAGCTTTTCAGTCATCTGCAAACCGCCACCAGCGATACTGCCTCACAATTACAGCAGTCGATAACCTCGGTGGAGTTGCCTTCACGGTCAGTGGAACTGGAAAGTCTGGCGGATCATCTTGGCAATAGCCGCTCATTACCGCGCATCGACGAAATAGAAAAACTGTGGTTTCAACTGCAGCGGGAAATGGTGGAATCGGGCAAAGTGAAACACCTGAACCTGAACGTCATCAATACCGACGGTCAATCGGTCAATGCCGACGTCGTGCGTATTGGCGCTTTCAATTTATTATCCGGTGATCGTTATCTGCAATACATTCCCGAAACCGGGAAGGTACTCGATCTGAATAAACAACCCGCCCGCTACATATCTGGCTATGCCGAAGATTTTACCCACAGCAAAGAAGGTTTCAATGCAGTCGCGATTGATCCGACTCGCGGCGCGTTGCTCAATATGTTATTGGATGAACCGGATTTTGTTGATCGCATTGAGCAAGGGGGTTTTATCGGCTACGTGATTCTGATTATCGGCGCCATCGGTATAATTCTGGCTCTGGAACGAATTATGTATCTGATCATGGTTACGCGGAAAGTAGCGGATCAGACCCGCAGCGAAACCATACGCAGTGACAATCCATTGGGCCGTATTCTGCTGTCCTATAAAAAGAATAAAAACCTGTCGCTGGAATCATTAGAACTTAAACTCGGCGAAGCCATTCTGCGCGAACGCGGGCCGCTGGAAAAACATCTGACGTTGATTAAAATCATTTCGGTGATCGCGCCTCTATTAGGTTTGCTGGGTACCGTTACCGGCATGATCAATACCTTCCAGACCATCACTTTGTTCGGCACCGGTGATCCCAAGTTAATGGCAGGTGGTATTTCCCAGGCGCTGGTCACTACCGTGCTCGGATTATCCGTCGCTATCCCGGTGGTATTTTTCCATACCCTGGCGAACACCCGCAGCAAAGCGGTATTGTCGGTATTGGAAGAACAAAGCACCGGCCTGGTAGCCGAAAAAGCGGAAAAGGATTCCGACTGATGTGGGCGATACTGGAAGCCTTTGCCATTGTCCGGGATTTTCATTTCGCCGGTGGGATTGTGCTTTGGGTTATCGGAACCAATACCCTGATCATGTGGACATTGATTTGCGAGCGCGGCTTATTTTATCGCTTTGGTTTGCAGCAAGAAATCAATCTGGCCGCCCAGAAATGGTTTTCCCGCGAGGACCGACATACCTGGTATGCACACCAGATTCGCTTAAAGTTAATCGCGGAAGTGCGCGCGCGTGCGCGTTTTTCGTTACCGGTTATCAAATGCATGATTACTCTGTTTCCGTTATTGGGGTTGATGGGTACGGTCACCGGTATGATTGAGATTTTTGATGTAATGAACGCGTTTGGAATGAGTAATACCCGCTCCATGGCGTCCGGCATTTCAAGAGCCACCTTGCCGACGATGGCTGGAATGGGTTCCGCGATCGTGGCATTGATGGCCTACCGAATCTTGTTTCGATACTACGAAAAACAAGCCCAGTTAATTGCAGATCGACTGACCCTTGTCACCGATAAAGGAGCAGATTAATGCGACGTCCGTTTTACCGCGTCACCGAAGAAGAAGAGAGTGGCATCGATATGACGCCGATGTTGGATATCGTATTTATTCTACTGATCTTTTTTGTAGTGACTGCTTCGTTTGTAAAAGAAACCGGTATCGAGATTAACCGTCCCCAGGCCAGCACTGCCACACCCAGGGAAACCGCCAATATCAAAATCGCCATTGATGCCAACGACAACATCTGGCTGGATAAGCGCAAAGTAGACGAACGCAGCGTAAAAGCCCTATTGGAACGGATGCATATTGAAAACCCCCAGGGTACGCTGATTATTCAGGCTGACCGCAGTTCAACCAACGACAAACTGGTGCGGGTAATGGATGCTGCGCGCGATGCAGGTATCAGTTCCATCTCCATTGCGGCTGAAGATCAGTAATCATGTTGAAGCGTTATTGCATCAGTTTCTCAATGGCGTCTGTCATCGTGACTGTGCTGTTTGCCATCATGATCGCCCTGATCAAAACCAGTGAAGTACCGGTGGACAGCAATGCAAACGCCAATGCCGTTAATTTCATCCGCATTAAAAAAGACAACTCGCTGCAATTGGAAGAAATTAAACCAGAGCCACCACCCGCACCGGAAAGTCCGCCCCCGCCAGCCGCCTTAAGTATTAAAGCCATGCAAACGTCAGAACAGTCTTTTACCATTTCAACCGACAATGAGATGGAGCCTCTGTCACTGGAGCCGGGGTTTTTCAGCGCCAAAGGGGATGATGAATATTTACCGGTGTTCCGGGTTCCGCCCCAGTATCCCAGCCAGGCTTTATTTGACCGCGTAGAAGGCTGGGTAGTGGTGGAGTTTACCATCGGCACTCAGGGGGAAGTGAAAGCGCCCAGGGTAGTCGATTCCACTCCCAAAGGTGTATTCGAACAAGCCGCACTCAGCGCAGTCAAACGTTTTCGTTTTAAACCCAGAACCATTGCCGGTACACCCATTGAAGTTCAGGGTGTACAGAATCGCATTCGCTTCTCACTGAAGAAATAACTATGGGAAAAACCTCGCATACAGAGCGCTCGCTAAGCCGATTAATCCGGATCATTATTTCCGGTTTTAGTATGGCTGCGCTGCTGTGTTTGGCATTTTCCTCCTACGCAGATGAGCCACCCGCCCTGACTGCCTTGGTCTATAAAAAACTGATCGAATCGCAACAAGCACTCGACGAAAAAAACAACGGACGTTCACTTTCAATTCTGCAATCTGTAGCAGGCAATCGTTTCAATACCGCTTATGACAACGCCATGATCTGGCACATGACCGGCTATATCGAATTCAAGCAAGGCAATTTGAAAGACAGCGCCCACGCCTTCGAAAAAGTGTTCGACTATGACATTCCGCTCAGCTTGAGTATCAGCAATCATAAGATACTCAGTCAGGTGTATATGAATCTGGGGCAGTATCAAAAGGCGCTACCCCATATTCAATTCTGGGTGGAGAACAACGACAAGGAGAGGGCGGACGCCAATGCTGTGCTGGCCCAATGTTATTACGAACTCAAACATTACAAGCAAGCTGCAAGCCATCTGCAGCAGGCCATCAATAACTATCAGGCCCAGGGTAAAACCCCCAAGGAACAATGGCTAAACTTATTGCAATCCAGTCAGGCTCAATTACAGGACCTGCAGCAACGCATACGCACCATTAAACTTCTGCTGACCTGGTTTCCGAAAAAAGAATACTGGATGGCTCTGGCCAGTGCCTATGCACAACAGGACAACATGGATAACTACCTGGCGATTCTGGCGTTGGCTGAGCGTAAGGAATTACTGGCCTCTGAATCTCAATATCTATCTTTGGCCAGTGTTTACTTAGCGCAGGGCGCGCCCATGAACGGAGCCCGGGTAGTGGAGGAAGGGTTAAGTAAGCAGCGTATTAAAGCCACATTGCGAAATCTGCGGTTTCTGGCGTCGGCCTATAGCCTGGCAAGAGAATACGAGCAGGCACTGGAGCCTCTGCAACAAGCAGCCACGCTGGACCAGGAGGGCGAAACCGATTTACTACTGGGAAATGCACTGTATCAACTCGCTCGCTGGCCCGAAGCCGCCAAAGCCTTTGAAACAGCGCTTGAAAAGGGTAACCTGAGCCAAACCACTAACGCTTGGCTGCTGTTGGGCCAGACGTACTTGAACACCAAACAATTCGATCGGTCTCTGGCTGCTTTTGAACAAGCTGCACAGGATGACGAAAAATCAGAGCAGGCTCAACAGTGGCTAAAGTATGTGCGCTATGAGCAACAACGGGCTCAAGCAGGCGACGGTTCGGATGAAAAGGACAATTCAACGTGAAAGCCATTCAGATACAAGCAGACAAATCCCTCACTTGGCAGGACGTTGCCGATCCAGCGCCACCGCAAGCTCACCAGATCGCCATTAAAGTCCACGCCACTGCCATCAACCGTGCTGACCTGATGCAACGCCTGGGTATGTATCCGCCACCACCGGGAGCCAGTGATATTCTGGGATTGGAATGCGCCGGCGAGGTCAGCGCGGTGGGTAAAGGCGTTTCCCGCTGGAAGCCAGGGGACAAAGTGTGCGCTTTACTCAGCGGAGGCGGTTTCGCTGAAACCGTCGTGTGCCACGCCGACCACGCGCTTCCGGTACCCGCTGGCTTCAGTTTTCAACAAGCTGCTGCGCTACCGGAGGTGTTTGCTACTGCCTGGTCGAACATTTACATGCTGGGCAACACGCAGCCCGGTCAAAAAGTGTTGCTGCATGCCGGTGCCAGTGGTGTCGGCACCGCGGCCATTCAATTGTGTAAACAGTTCGGTAATCCGGTGTTCGTCACCGTTGGTGAGCAGGCGAAATTGGACCGGTGCCTTGAGCTGGGCGCTGCTGCGGGCCATCTGCGCCACGACGGTGACTTTACCGAGGTGGTTAAAACCTGGGCCGGAAAGGACGGGGTGGCCACAATTCTTGATCCAGTTGGTGGTAACTATCTTGAACAGAACCTAAAATGCCTGGGCACCGATGGTCGTTTGGTTATTATTGGCCTGATGGGCGGGCGCAGCGCCGAACTGGACCTGGGCCGTCTGCTGATCAAACGTATACAAGTCATTGGCTCCACGTTACGGAGTCGTGATAACGAGAGCAAAGCACACATTATCTCGCAGTTGAACAACAAAGTGTGGCCATTATTTACACAAGGTAAGTTGAATCCGGTCATTGATCGGCAATATCCTATTGAACAAGCCAATGCTGCCTTCGACGTCGTGGATCAAAATAAAACCACAGGCAAGGTCATTCTGAATCTGGCTCATTAAAGGCCCACAAGTTGGCCTCATTTCTCGGCACATTTTTATAAAAAGACATTAGTTAAGAGGGGATATATGGCAGTGGAGACACTGGAAGTGGGGGTGGAACCCGTTGATTTGGTTATGTTTTCCTTTAAAGAAGACCTAGTCGACCCGAGTCTGGCCAAGCATTTCAACACCAAAGAACTGGATCAGACGATCAACAGCTCGGCTCACCGAGCGCTCCAGGTTTGTAATGCCACCGCTCAGCTTATGCTGGCCAAGTACATTACCGACAAGGTAGACGACGTTAACGCCGCTAAGCTCAGAGCAGAACACATCGCCTACGACCTGGGTGACGAGGAATACGATCCCGATCAGCCCCGCAACAACCCCTTCGAAGAACCCATACTGGCGGCCGCCTGGCAAGCCGGTTACGACAGTGCCAAGCATTCGAAACGGCTCAAACCATTGGCAGAGCTGGAAAGTAAATACTGGAATGAAGGTGTCAATACGGAAGACTCACGCTCTCAGTATGAGCTGTGTGCCCTTCAGCTGTATAAAATTGCTGCTCAACTGGAGCGAGGCAAAAATGCAGAGCGGGCTAAGCACCTGGCAATGGAAATGTGCCGATATCATGAAGGTGAAACCCCCTCGATCAAACGCCAGATAGAAATCGATCGTTTCATGGCCAGACAAGCCGAGCGCATAGCAGAAGAGATTGATTTTTAGGCATATTGCTGTAACGACCCGTTCAGATCTATCACCCCCGGTACCCTGCTCTCCGGCTGGCAGGGTCGCGGAAAACTCCTACACTTAGTTTGTATTCACTGACTAAAAGCTGGGAGTCATTCCCCTAACCCATGGCACTTGAACTCATTCCGTATCACAAAAAACGTGTGCTGATCATCGAAGATATGGCAGAAATGCGTACGTCCTTAAAATCGATGTTGAACAACATGGGGGTTAACCTGATGGAAACCGTCGGCAACGGCGAAGAAGCCATCATTAAGTTGAGCTACAACAACTACGATATCGTGTTTTCCGATTACGAGCTTGGACGTGGAAAAGACGGCCAGCAAGTACTGGAAGAAATGAAAGCATCCGGGAAAATGCCAGCCTCCACCGCCTACATCATGGTTACCGCTGCCCAAACCGTGGAAATGGTCATGGGCGCCTTGGAATACGAACCGGATGGCTATATCGCGAAACCGGTCACTTTGGATATCTTACGCACTCGACTCAATCGAATCATCCGCACCAAAGAGGTGTATCGGGAGATCAATCAGTTCATCGACAGGAAAGACATCGACGGCGCCCTGGAAGCCTGCAACCGGCTGGCGGTGGAGCGGCCTAAATTCGCATTACCGGCTTACCGCATTAAGGGCAAGCTGCTACTGAATGAAGAACGCTACGAAGAGGCCCGCGATATTTACGACACCGTGTTGGGCATTAAACGCGTCGCCTGGGCGGTACTGGGCATGGGTAAGGTCGAATTCCAGCAAGGTAACTACGAGGCCGCACAGAAATTACTGGAAGGTTTAACCAGAACCAAAGCCAAATACGTTGAAGCCTCCGACTGGTTAGCCAAAGCGCTGGAAGCACAAGGCAAATACAAGGCTGCACAACAGGTATTGGAGCAGGCGGTTGAGCAGTCCCCGAAAGCGATCCGGCGGCAACAGGCGTTGGCTCGCCTGGCCGACCTCAACGGCGATGCGGATGTCATGTTCAAAGCCAGCAAAAAGGCCAGCATACTGACAAAAAACTCCGCCTTCCGCGACGCCGACAACCAAATCCGTTATGCCAAAGCTCTACAAAAGGTGCTTAAATACGGCGGCATGCGCGAGCAAAAGATTGCCAGTAAAGAAGCCATGGTGGCACTGGAATCGGTCAAAACGGTCACCGATCTAACCTCGCTCCAACTACTGAAATGCGGACTGGTGGAAGCGCAAACCCTGTTCAATAGCAACCGTGAAGACGTCGCCAGAATTGCCTATAGTGGCTCCCTCGCCATGATGGGGGACGACCTGCAATTGTCCCCAGACGACAAACTGGATCTGCTTGCAGCCAAGCTGGTCATGGAAGATGAAGCCAGCAGTCAAGCGTACGCCGCCACTCTACTAAACGAAATCGGAAACGATCCGCGATTACTAAAAAAATATTACGGCGTTCTGGATTTTCACTTGATACCGGATCCGCAAAAACGCCACGCACTACTCAAACAACGCGGCGCTGAATTGCTGCAACTGAAAGACTACGAAGGTGCATGGGAGATCTACTACAAAGCCACCCGACTGCCCATCACCGACAGCGACTGTCAAATTGCAGCTCTGCAAGCGGCGGTAGGCTTGTATCGGGAAGGCCCCCGCTCCAGCGAACGGTTGCAGCTAACCAACGCGCTGTTCGGTGAATTGCAGGATATGAGCAACAACGACCCCCATTACCCCGAACTGGAAAAACTACGCCTGCAATGGACACGACAGACTCAAGAAGATGACGACCAAAGCACAACTGGCTGAGCAACTGCTGGCCGCTTCCATACATGAGATTAAAAATCGCTTTGGTCTGATGTTCTCCCAACTCGATACGCTTTTGACGACACTGCCGCTCAATGAGCAGCATCAACACGACGCCGAGCACATCAAAAGCGAAGCCCAATTCGTCGGCAGTGAATTGGTGCGGGTATTGGCCAGCTATAAAGCCTTAATGTACGGAGACACTGGCAACGACACATTAGAGCACGATCAGCAATTTGTGCTGGATTTTCTGGAAGAGAAAATCGCCCGCCACAGCAACACCGTAAGAGCCCACGCCCTACAGCTGAACTACGAATGCGATGAAGATCTGGACGGCTTTTTTGATCCCGCTCTGATTAGTATCATTCTGGATACCGCCATCTACAATGCTGTAAAAGAACACGCCAGAACCCTGCTACTGAGTGCCGAAAAACGCGTGGCAGAGGGCAGCGCTGAGACATTGCTAATCCGCATCGAAGACGATGGACCCGGTTTTCCGCAAAGTGTGCTCGAAGACACCGGCAATCCCGCAGCCCCGGGCCACACCCGCCCGCTCCGCGACGATGGCCATTCCACCGGCTTGGGGCTGTACTTTGCCCGCACACTGATTGCCCAACATCACGCAGGCGGCCGCCAGGGTCAAATTCATTTAGGTGTCAGCGATCACCTCGGTGGTGCCAGCGTCACCCTGATTTTGCCACAATAGGCTAATCTGCCTCCTCAAACCCTTCATTCCACTGCTAAAAACCCGACTAGACCAAGCAAGCCGCGTCATTATCAGGCTATAATACGCCTCTTTTTTATGTACCAAGAACAAGGTTACACATGAGCGAACAGCACGCATCCGGTCCGCAATCGGGCCTTACTTTTCAGGAACTGATCCTCACGCTACAGAATTTCTGGGCCTCCCAAGGCTGCATCGTGGTTCAACCCTATGATATGGAAATGGGCGCCGGTACCTTCCACACCGCCACCTTTTTACGCGCCATCGGCCCGGAAACCTGGAACGCGGCCTATGTGCAACCCAGCCGCCGCCCCACTGACGGACGCTACGGGGAAAACCCCAACCGACTGCAGCATTATTATCAGTTTCAGGTTGTGCTCAAACCATCGCCTGCCAATATTCAAGAGCTGTACCTGGAATCCCTTCGCCTGCTGGGAATCGATACCAACGCCCATGACGTGCGTTTTGTGGAAGACAACTGGGAATCTCCGACACTGGGCGCCTGGGGCCTGGGCTGGGAAGTCTGGCTCAACGGCATGGAAGTCACTCAATTCACCTACTTCCAGCAGGTAGGCGGCGTCGAGTGCTACCCGGTCACCGGTGAAATCACCTACGGACTGGAGCGGCTTTGTATGTATTTGCAGGGCGTGGATTCGGTTTACGATCTGGTCTGGACCGACGGCCCCTTCGGTAAAGTCACCTACGGCGACGTGTTCCATCAAAACGAAGTAGAGATGTCGACGTTCAATTTTGAACACGCCAATGTACCCAAACTGTTTGAGCTGTTCGATTACTACGAAGCCGAATCCAATAGCCTGATGGAAAAACAATTACCGCTACCGGCTTATGAGATGGTGGTAAAAGCCTCACACACGTTCAACCTGCTCGATGCCCGTCGCGCCATTTCGGTCACCGAACGTCAACGCTACATTCTGCGAGTGCGTACCTTGTCCCGCAATATTGCAAAAAGCTATCTGGCAGCCCGCGCCCGTCTGGGATTTCCTATGGCACCGGTCGATTTACGCGATGAAGTATTGGCGAAACTGGCGAAGGAGGACGAAGCGTGAGTACATTGGATTTTCTGGTAGAACTGGGCACCGAAGAATTGCCGCCCAAAGCACTGAAAAAATTATCCGCCAGCTTTCGCAGCGGCATAGAAAAGGGTTTGGCAGAAGTCGGCTTGCCACACGGCGAAGTCGTCGCCTATGCGGCGCCGCGCCGGTTAGCGATTTTCATTAAAGACCTCACCATTCAGCAACCGGATCGAATTGAGAATATCGACGGACCGCCAATGAGAGCCGCCTTTGACGCAGACGGTAAACCAACGAAAGCGGCGCTTGGTTTCGCCCGCAAAAACGGTGTCGAGGTTTCCGATCTTGATAACAGCGGCGAAAAACTACGCTACGTTAAAGAAGTCAAAGGCAACCCGGCAAAACAATTACTACCGGACATTGTCGCGCAATCGTTAAACGACTTACCCATTCCGAAACGCATGCGTTGGGGTGCCAGCCGCGTTGAATTTGTCAGACCAACACAGTGGCTGGTGATGTTGCTGGGTAACGAAGTCGTGGATTGCGAAATACTGGCGCAAAAGGCCGGACAGGAATCCCGCGGCCACCGCTTTCATCATCCGCACACGGTCCGTATCAGTTCTCCGGCAAATTATCAGGAAGACCTGCGCGCAGCCTGGGTAATTGTCGATTTTGATGAACGTCGTCAGATGATTCAACAACGGGTTGAACAACTGGCGCAACAGGAAAACGGTCGCGCCATCGTACCGCATGACTTGCTCGACGAAGTAACCGCATTGGTGGAGTGGCCTGTACCGTTGGTGTGTTCCTTCGAAGAACGATTTCTGCAGGTGCCCCAGGAAGCGTTAATTTCCACCATGCAGGATAACCAAAAATACTTTTGTCTGCTGGATGCCTCAGACAAATTACTACCGCGTTTTATAACCGTCGCTAATTTGGAAAGTACCTCACCTCATTTTATTGTGGAGGGCAACGAAAAAGTCGTGCGGCCACGCCTGAACGACGCTGAATTCTTTTTTAATCAAGATAAAAAACAGCCCTTGGAAGCCCATAACGAGCGTTTAAAAAATGTCGTTTTCCAGGCAGAACTCGGCAGTGTGTATGAAAAAGCGGTGCGCGTATCCAAACTGGCTGCCAGCATTGCTTCACACCTTTCCGCTGATGTTGCACTGGCCGAACGGGCAGGGCTTTTGTCGAAGTGCGATCTTTCCACCGAAATGGTCGGTGAATTTCCCGAATTGCAAGGCATTATGGGCACCTATTACGCACGCCACGACGGCGAAGCAGAAGCGGTTGCAATCGCCCTAAACGAACAATACCAACCGCGTTTTGCGGGGGATGAACTGCCCGCATCGGTCACCGGACAAGCCGTCGCCATAGCCGATAAAATCGATACTCTGGTCGGCACACTCGGCATCGGTAAACACCCCACCGGCGACCGCGACCCGTTCGGATTACGTCGCGCCGCATTAGGTGTATTGCGCATCATTGTCGGCCGCAACCTAAACCTGGATCTATTGGATTTGGTTGACCAGGCTACTGCAAATTACGGCAGCCAATTAAGCAATAAAAAGGTAAAAGCCGATTTTCTCGCGTTTATGAATGGCCGCTATCAAACCTGGTTCTCGGAAGAGGGTATTGATGTGGATATTGTGAAAGCGGTATTAGCAGTTAATCCCACCAAGCCATTGGATTTTTATCAACGTGCTACGGCAGTACAGGCGTTTAAACAACTACCACAGGCAGCTGCGTTAGCGGCCGCCAACAAACGCGTCGGCAACATTCTTTCCAAGCGTGACCAGACGCAAGCTTTACCGCCACTCAACAATGAATTGTTGCAACTGGAAGAGGAGCAAGTACTCGCCAGCGCCATAGGGCTTCATCAATCTGACATAAAGGACGATTACCCCTCCCGTCTGCAATCGTTGGCTGCATTAAAAGAGCCAGTCGACGATTTCTTTGCTAAAGTAATGGTCAACGTCGACGACGATGCTTTGCGTAACAACCGATTGGCGTTACTTAGCCAGCTTCACGGTCTGTTTCTGGATATTGCCGATATAGCCGAGCTGCAATAATTTTTTTGCTAGCGAATGCCCCGGAGAGATCAACATTTTCGACGGGGCTTCTAAGAAAGTGGTGGTGATGAATTCGCTTCGCGGACTGATATTTAATATTTGTTACGTTCTAAGTGTAATCCTGCTCAGCGTACCCTTTATGCTGATGGCTCCTTTCCTGAATATTTTTCACCGGGCAAAACTATTCGTATTCTGGTCTTCTGTAGTACAAAAGTTACTGGAGTGGATTTGTGGTGTCCGGGTAAAGATCATCGGCGTCGAGAATATCCCGCAACAGCCGGTGGTCGTGGTATCCAACCACCAGAGCACATGGGAAACCCTGGCGTTATATCGAATGCTGTTTCCGCTCTCCACCGTTCTGAAAAAAGAGCTGACTTATATACCGTTGTTCGGCTGGCTGTTACTGATGGCCAAACCCATCGTCATTGATCGTAAAAAGAAAGCCACGGCGATGAAGGAAATTCTGCGGCAGGGTAAGCAGCGTCTTGAAGAAGGGTTATCGGTGCTGATCTTTCCCGAAGGCACCCGCGTCCCCCCTCATGAAACCAAAGATCATTTGCCAGGGGGTGCCTTGTTAGCGGTCAAAGCCGGATGCCAGGTATTGCCGATCGTCCATAACGCCGGCCTGCACTGGCCAGCCCATAAACTGGCCAAGGTTCCTGGAGAAATAATTGTCAAAATTGGAAAGCCCGTTTCGGCAGCCGGCCGTTCAGCAAAAGAGCTGAATCACTCACTGGAACAATGGCTGAACCGAGAAAAGTCCGAATTATTGCAGCCTGACATCCCGCCTGATTAACCACCTCGTCAGGCTCACCGACATCGGGAGCCACTCTGATGTTTCGCTAGGTAACACAATTATCCACAACTGGGTCTAATTGCTACCAGATCATTCATTCCGCTCTGAACAAGTAAGTCATCACTTACCGGCTAACCGCAAACCGGCTCGACACCAAAACGATAACTTGTTGTTTATAAAGGATTTATATTAATTCAAACGGGAGAGCACCAAGCCTGCTGATAGTTAGTATTTACTATCTGAATTCAGAACTTCGCTCCGTAAAGAAACCTGATTTCCAATTTCCATTCACAGAGTTATCCACATCTTTGTCCAGCGGTATTAATTAGGCGATAACTTGTTTAATGACATCCAGGTTGACTGGTTTGAGCAGGTGATGGTCAAAAGGGGAGACGTCTTGTTCTTCCTTGCTGAGTTCCTGTCCACTCAATGCCACCAGAATACAGGATGTGCCCTTGGCAAGTGAGCGTAATTGCGCAGCCAACTCCAGTCCCGCGCAGTCAGGCAGGTTCAAATCCATTAACACCATATCCGGAATAGAGTGATTAAAAGAGGCTATGGCCTCTGCCCCGGTCGCGGCCTGAGATACCTCCAAGCCCAGGCTTTCGATCAACATAGCGGTGATAACGCGGGTATCGTGATCGTCTTCCACCAACAAAATATGGTTCGGAGTTACTTCTTTTTGCGCTATTTTAATTTGCCCCAGATGCAATAAAATGCGCTCCATTAGCTGACTTTCATCCACCGGTTTACTTAGGTGATCTGAATACCCGGCGGCCAGGCAACGCTCCCTTTCGCCCCGCATCGTCGCCGCAGTGAGCGCCAGAATCGGCCCGGTGAATCCCTCCTTGCGCAATATTTGTGTCGCTTCCAGGCCACCCATAACCGGCATCTGAACGTCCATCAGAATCAGATCGAACGGGGATTTGAGTTGCTGCGCTTGTCTGACCTGATTGATGGCATCCTGACCGTTAATCGCGAAGATCACCTGCGCTCCGGTATTTTCAATCAGATGTCCTAATAGTTGACGCAGGTCCGGCAGGTCATCCGCTATTAGAATCCGGGCGTTGATTTGCTGTGCATTCAGGCGGGGACGGTTGGCTTCAATAAGCTCGATATTCAGTAATTGTTGCTCAACTGATTCTTCAATACCCGCTTTTATGGTGACCGTAAAGCAGCTGCCTTCTCCTGACACACTGCTCACCTCTACACCTCCACCCAAACGTTGAGCCAGGCGCTGACTAATCGCCAGGCCTAAACCGGTACCGTTTTCGGAACGGCTCTCCACATTTTTTGTTTGTGAAAACGGTTTAAACAATTTGGGTATCTCGTCCTCTTCGATACCGATTCCGGTATCCTTTATGGCAAAGACAATTTCCGCCGCTTTCGCATCGCTGTGCCCGGCTGCTTCCGTATTAGCGATGTCCGGTTCCTTTTCCTGCTCGCTGCTGTCACTGCCTTCCGCTATGCCCTCAGCAAAGTCCCAACTGACTTGCAGTGTAACGGACCCGCTGTCGGTAAATTTTATCGCGTTGCCAAGCAGGTTCAGCAGAATCTGACGTAATCGGGTGGGATCAGCTTCAATAAATTTCGGTAACGCCTGATCTGCTTCGACCAATAAACGGATATTTTTATCTTCAGCTCTCACCAATATCAAATGGTAAACGTCGGATAAAAATTCCGGGAAATTCACTGCTTTATTTTCCAGCTCAAATTTACCGGCTTCTATTTTTGATAAATCCAACACGTCGTTCAGCAAACTTAATAAATGCTGGCCGTTGCGTTTGATTATCTGGAGGTGATCGTCGTTGTCGTTGCGCGTCTTTTGTTTTAACAAAAGATCGGTGTACCCCAGAATCGAGGTCAGCGGAGTGCGCAATTCATGACTTAAATGCGCGAGAAATTCACTTTTAGACCGGTTTTCTGCTTGCGCCCGTAAACGTTCAACCCGCTCAACTTCCATCTCACGACGCGCAATCGCGTAGCGAATGGCTCTTGCCAAGCGGGATTGCGTTAAGTTCGATTTCACCAGGTAGTCTACAGCTCCTGCAGACAAGGCTTCCTCGTCAAGTCGTTCATCATCCTGACCTGTGAGCATAATAATGGGACTGCTAAAACCTAGCGCCGTTGCTTCTTTTAACAAAGACACGCCGTCTTCGGGCCCCAAAGCATAATCCATCAGGCAAACATCATGCTGGTTCGCGGAAAGTTGTTTTCTTGCGGTTTCCAAATCGGAAGCCCAATCCAAACGATAACGTCTGGAGAATATATCGTCTAACAGATCCCGCGTAATGATGTAGTCGTCTTCATCATCTTCAACCAACAGCAGTTTAATTTCTCGCACAGCCTACCGCCTCAGTCCGTTTGCTTATCGGAACCGGGCAATTCCACGAACTCGACCCAATAACGACCCAGTATCTGCATTAAATCCACCAAGCCTTCAAAGGTAACCGGTTTCGTTAAATAAGAAGCAGCACCCAGGTCGTAGCCACGTAACATATCCTCTTCGGTTTTCGAGGTAGTCAGAATTACAACAGGGATTCGCCGCAGCTTGGGATCGCTCTTCAATTCAGCAAGTGCTTCACGGCCATCCTTACGCGGCATGTTCAAATCCAGCAAGATCAAACCCGGCCAGGGATTATCGCTGGAGGCAAATTTGCCCTCGCTACGCAGATACTCCATAAGCTCTACACCGTCGTTAACAATTTTCAGAATATTAGTGACTCTACTTTCCTGTAACGCTTCCTTCGCTAATAGCTGATCATCAACATCATCGTCAGCCATCAATATGACGATTGATTTGCTTTCAGAATTCATACTCAATCAACTCTTTGGTTAACGTATCGACCTTATCGCTCTGATACGCTGGTAAATCAATAATAAATGTAGTGCCCGCATCCAGTTCACTGCTTGCCCACAGCTCACCCTGATGTCGTTGCACTATACGCCGACAAATTGCCAAACCAATGCCTGTTCCCTCGTATTGCTCTCGTCCATGTAACCGCTGAAAGGGGGTAAATATTTTTTCAAGATACTTCTCGTCAAAGCCGATGCCGTTGTCTTCCACTTCAATGCGAAACCACTTAACAAACGAACCCGCCTTGCCATCTGTATTTTGTGTTTCTGCCACCCTAACACTAATTTTGGGCGTCACGCCCGGCCGGGTAAATTTTAATGCGTTGCCCACTAAATTCTGGAATAACTGCTTCATTTGGCTCGAATCAGCTTCAACGGTCGGCAAGGCCTCAACATTGATTTCTGCGCCTTTTTCTTCGATGGCAATTTCAAGCGTATCCAGGATTTCTTTCATCGTCTCATTCAGGTCCACTGACTCGATGGGGTTGGACCGGGTTGTCACTCTGGAAAAGGTCAACAAGTCTTCAATTAGCTTGGACATTCGCTCGGCTGCATTCTGCATCCGATAAACGTAGTCTGCGCCATCTCCCAAGGCTTCAGAATAACGGGACGCCAAACGATCTCCAAATGCCCTGATTTTTCGCAAGGGTTCCTGCAAATCGTGGGAGGCTACAAACGCAAAATCCTGCAATTCCCCATTACTGCGCTGAAGCTCTTCAGAAAAGTGTTTCAACTCCCTGGTGCGCTTTTCCACCATCGCTTCTAACCAGGCGGCTTCCGTTTTCTGGCGTTTGATGGCCCGACTAACCAACACACCAATTACAATAACCAGCACTAAACCAATGCCATTCGCTATGATAATGGTGGCCTTAACTTTCGACCTGCTTTTCCGCGCCTGAAGATACTGTTGGTTTAGCAGTTCAAATTCCGCCTCTTCCATTTCGGAAATCAGTGCGCGAATGCGAATCATGCTTTCATGGCTAATCAACATATTGCGGGAGGCAACCCGATCCGAATTTACATTAACACTTTTCTGATTAATATTCTGAGTCATTTGGTGCAAGCGTTCTTCGATGACTTTCTCCAACTGACGAATGCGTTGCTCCTGCTCCGGCAACTCCGATTGAATGCCTTTTAGCGTAGTGATATTTTCCTTAATACTGTTCAGCGAAATAAAGTAAGGTCGTAGTTGATCGGCTTTACCTGAAATCAAAAAACCGCGTAGTCCCAGCTCAGCATCCTGTACAGATGAATACACATCTTTTACTGCCCTCAACATCGACTTGGTATTGCTCGTGCGCGATTCGTTCATCACCAATTCCGATATGCTGGAATAGGATTGAATTGCATTGATCGCCAGTAAGGAAACTAACGCCAGCACGCTGAATGACCAAAGACGATTCAGTACCGCAAATCGCTCCAACATAAATCAGGAAGCCGAGTCGGACAGGTTATTCAGGAACTCGCCGCATGCTTTACATTCATCTAACATTCTTTCGATACTCAATAATATTTTTTCGGGTGGGGTGGACTGTTGAATCTGCAATTTGACCAATTCAGCGTTCATTGTGATGTTATTCAGTTGATTGCGCAGATGATGCCGGGTTGCCGCTATATCGTTAGGGTCGCTCACAATGAATTCCTCAACCTGGTACGTTACTATTGAGTGCGCTTAATTGACTATTTTCATACTGGTTCAATCGGTTGTACAACGTCTTCAAACTGATACCTAACATGGTTGCCGCTTTCGGCTTATCGTCATTGACCTCTGCCAATGTTGCCATGATTAATTCTTTCTCCATCTCCTGAATCGTTTTCCCGGCCGCTAAAGATGGTGTCGTCGGGAGTTCTTTGGAAAAGGGTGAACTCAAATCGTCCGGAAGTTGCAGATTGTCTTGTCCGGGATCGGTCATAATAAATGAACGATGTATCGCATGCCGCAATTCCCGAACATTGCCAGGCCAGGAATAGTTCTGTAAGCGGGCCATCGACGCTTCATCAATTGTCAGTGCGCAGCCCTGGTCTTCATTCAGTTCAGCTAAGAACGCGTTACACAGCAAAGGAATATCTTCTCGACGCTGACTCAGCGTGGGCGACTGCACGGGAAAAACCGCCAAACGGAAATAAATGTCTTCGCGCAAACACTGCTCCGTTGCCAATTGCTCACGTGTCCGGTTGGTGGCGGATAGAACGCGGCAGTGCACGTCTATTTCCTGCGTGCCACCCAAACGAGTAATTCTTCCTGTCTCGAGCACTCGCAGTAAATTCGGTTGCAGTTCCAACGGCATCTCGGTGATTTCATCTAAAAACAAGGTACCGCCGTGGGCCCGTTCAAATAATCCCGCTTTGCGGCTTGCTGCTCCGGTGAATGCCCCTTTTTCGTGTCCGAATAATTCACTGCCAATCAATTCCGTTGGCATCGCGCCACAGTTGGCAGCAACAAAGGCGCCTTCACATTGCGAGGCATTGTGTATCGCCCGTGCGATCAGCTCTTTGCCGCTGCCGCTTTCGCCCATGATCATTACGTTCGCCTGCGAAGCTCCGACACGTTCAATCATTTTATACAATGATTGCATTGGAGCTGATTCACCTATCAACACACCAAAATGACGTAAGACTGATGCGTCCTTGTTGGATTCTGCTAATTCCACCTTCGCCAGAAGAGCGCGGATCTTATCGATGTCTATCGGTTTCAACAGAAAACTTACATCTGATCCGGCCACCGATCTGATCATATTTTTTATCGCTGCCTGGCCGGTGATGAACGTGATATGGCGAGGCTTACGTGATGTAGGAATACTATCAAGAACTTCAAAACCACTACCATCCGGGAGCATAATATCCAAAAGAAGAATGTCGAAAGAGCCTACTGCCAGCTGGGTTTTCGCTTCTTCGACTGAAGCGGCAGCAACCACTTGATGGCCAAGAATCTCAAGGATCTCCTGGGTTGCCATGGTAAAACTGGTGTCATCATCCACCATTAATACTTGCATAGTTTTGTCCGGTCCTTGCCTGAATATTGAGGGCATCAAGATATATCACATCTCAATAATCACTACCAGAATGCGCTAGTGCAATGCCCCGAAGTTACTAGTTGGTGAGCCTAATCTCGCAAGGCTCACAGCTTTATTTGCTTTGACTCTATATATAGGATTCAGTACGCAGCCGCGTCATCAACAAGCCGACAGCCTTCGCAAAAATCGTCAACTACCGAATTGGTGTATCTGAAGAGTTATTTAACGATAAATGCGATTCAGTTCGTATCCACCGTTTTCCTTGTCTAAGCATGAGCAAGAAGCCTGCCACGTAAGATTTACTCAAACTTTTTACCTTTTTACGTGGATTCGCTCTTTTTACGTCCACACCCAGTCCTTTAAAAAGTGGGTTTTACAATTTCTCTGTAAGGCTTACAAAAATTGATGGAAAAACACACTACTTTATTCAACACGGGATAAACCCGGGCTAATTTACCATGGCTGGCACGATATTAGCTTTGTCAGTACTCAATCATTCAGCTTAGGTAAGAACACGATAGGGATGGAGAACAGGATGAACGCTTTTAAGCTTTCAAAACTAGCAGGGAGCCTGGCATTAATAACCCTCGCAGCGACGGGTTGCAGTACCACTTCAACCAACATTGCAGATGATGAAGCGCAAGTATCGATGGAGACCGGCTCCGATCAAAACACCGGATCCGTTTCTGTTCCAGGTGCGGTATCCGTTCAAACCGAAAGCGAGGCGGCGGTAGCAGAAACAGCAATGCAAAGAGCGGCTGCTGAGGACACGACGAGGGATCCGGAAACCGTCTTGGAAGCGAGTCGTAAAATTGTCTATTTCAACTTTGACTCAGCGGAGCTTACAACAGAAGCGGAAGTAGAGCTGGACGACATCGTTGAAGAAATATCTGCCAACGATATGCAAAGCACCCGGATTTATGCTGCCGGCTACACCGATTCCATGGGTCCCGAGGTTTATAACCAAAGTCTTTCGGAAGAAAGAGCGCTATCGGTCATCGGTTACCTTAAAAGGCAACTCGATGCCAGCGAATGGAAGGTGGATTATTTTGGAGAGGAATTTCCTAGCGCCTCAAATGATTCTGAGCAAGGGCGGGAAAAAAATCGCCGAGTTGTTATCGAGTACGTTTCGTCAAATAACCCCGATGAATTAGTCAGCATGAATCGGGAAGTAAGTAGTAAAGAGTAAGTCACCTAGCTAAATAACCTAACATTGTTTTCAGGAGGAAAGAGATATGTTTGGATGGGCAATTACATTTTTAGTAATAGGGCTGATCGCCGCCGTACTTGGTTTTTCCGGTATCGCAGGCACAGCAACCAACATAGCGTGGATACTATTCGTTGTCGGTATCATTCTCGCGGTTGTATTCGCGGTGATGGGAAGGGGACGACCCAGGGTCTGACGCTATAGAACACACTTAACATAAACAGGAGCCGGCATTCGCCGGCTTTTTCTTTTCCTGTATAAACGTTCTTAACATTGCTCGGCTTTTTTTACAGCCAGTAAACTCGCTTCTTTCTGCACTCCATTTAGTCGTCGTTTTACTTTGTAGTTTTACAAACTCAAGGTTTGTAATGGATACACATGGAGCTGTAACTCTTATAAATAAATCTTCGGTTGCCGCCACATTATTTCCTTTCGCCTTTTCAAATAGCACAATAAAATCATTAATAATCAATAACTTATATTAATTTATTATTTATGGCACGGTACTTGATATCTAATTAATCAGAAACGATAAAACGGAACATTAATTTAAAACCAAGGAGTTACACCATGAAAAATTTATTATTCCCAGCTCTGCTTGTATCGAGCCTTTTCCTCGCCGCTTGTGATGTTGACGAAGGTGGACCGGAAGAACTCGGCGAAAACATTGAAGAGACTACACAAGACGCGGGCAACCAAATCGAAGATCTTTGTGAAGATGCTAAGGATGGTATGGACGCAAAAGACACCGACTGCTAATAGCGATTACACGCAACTTAAATTTACGGAAGACTAAAATTAGACAATTGGAGACTCAAATGAAAACTACACTAGCTTACTCAATGATTGCAGCCATGTTAATTCCAGCAGCCTCTATGGCTCAGGATAGAAAGGAATCCGGAGTTTACATTGGTGGCGCCTACGGTATGTATAAAGTAGAGGGCGAAGGTAAGAACGAAGGCGATGCCAAATTTGATGATGATCAAGATGTGTTTCAAGCCATCTTGGGTGGTCAGGTAAACAAATATTTCGCTGTCGAAGGTAGCTATATCAACTTCGGAGAATACGGTGGCAACCTGGCAAGCGCCGACGTCGACGGTATGACTCTGGCTGTGAAAGGTATTCTGCCTATATCCGATGTCTTCTCCATCTATGCTAAAGGCGGACAACTTTGGTGGGATGCGGATTATCAAGTAGGTGAAGGCCTGCTGGAAGCCAACGGCTCTACTGACGGATCAGAACCTTTCTATGGTATCGGCGTTGCATTTGCCGTAACCGATCGCATGGATATCAATTTGGATTACACCCGTTACGAAATTGAGCTGGAAACCGACGAAGTTGGTCTGCTTGCCAGCGACAGCTACGACTCCGACCTGGACCAAGCCAGTGTTGGTGTCCGTTACTTGTTCTAATGAACACGCTAACCCCTGTTTCATAGGTACTCCTATACCCAACTCTCTGGTCAGGGGAGTTGGGATTTTTTTAGGCACTTTTACCTCTCTGAACACACAGTCCGGATGAAAAGAAGAAATAGAGTAAAGCGCATCAAAGTACGTAAGCCAAACCAAGGAAGTAAAACTCAAGGACGTAAGAAACGCTTTCGAAAGAAAGGGAGAAAAATATGAAATCATTTATCGAAACCACCATAATTTCAGTCGCGACAGCGGCTCTGTTTATCGCCGGACCGGTCTTTTCCGAAGACCAGCATCACGAGAAAAAGATCGAAGCCATGTCAGAAGGTGCACAGCGCTATTTTCGTAATGGCTGGCAGGAAGGCAAAATCGAGACTGCCATTTTGTTCAATGAAAGCCTGAACAGCTTCAAAATTGACGTAGAAGTCAACGATGGTGTCGCTGTATTGGTTGGCGATGTCTCGAGCGGAATAGAAAAAGATCTGGCAGAAGAAATCGCTTTGAGCGTAGACGGCGTGGAATCTCTGGACAATCAACTGGTTGTGAAGTCCGACGCTGAGCGGATTAAACCTACCACTGAAGAAGATTCGTTTCTCGGTTCAGTAGAAGACGCCTCCATCTCGGCTCAAGCTAAAATGAAACTACTGGCCAACGAATATATTGAAGGTATGGACATCAACGTTGGCACTAAGGGTCATGTAGTGACTCTGGAAGGTCAGGTTAAGACTAACGCTGAAAAAGATTTGGCTGAAAAGATAGTCGAGAATATTGACTCTGTAGTCATGGTAAAAAATGAGCTGAAAGTAGTGAGCAGCTAATGATTCGGATATCTTTCCTGAAAATATAAAAGGGCTACTGATTTGTAGCCCTTTTGCTGTAAGCCATTAAAATGATAGTAATTACTTACTTTGTGGGATCCCATTATTTGCAAAATCATATCTTATTGATTTTTAAGCCTTTTCATAATTTACGGTATTATTCAACCTCAATGAAATCCCGTAAACTATGCTCTACTGCCCACCAAATCCCATAAATCATGAAATCTTTTTAAAATCATATACTTAATGGATATCTAAATAAATCCAGAGTTGCGCCTATCAGGCATACGACACAAGGAACCTAGAACCTTTTAAAGGCTACAGTTATGCACAGGCTTACCCACATCCTAGGTATCGTATCAAGTAATTGGCACGATACTGCATTTTTTATTCGACTGCACAAAGTTTAGTCATTTTAGATAGCATGCAGCAGCATGCTACAAGTCACCCAGCAAGGTTTTATACCTTTCCTTCTTTAAGAAATCAGAATCGATTTTGACCAATTTTCCATCTTCAGCGCTTATGAATGCGAAAGATTTGTCCTTTCCACCCGAATATCTAACCGTGTAGCCTCCAACTTGCCAAAGCTCTACATCTTTATTACTAATAAAGGTTTCTCGCAAAATGCCTAAGTTTTCAGCGTTACAGGTGGAGTCACCACCGGAAAACAGGTCATCAAAGAACACTTTGATTGGGCAACCATAGTCTAAAGACTTATCGTTGGTCATATCAGTAAACGCGATGTAGTTTTTCCCTTTATCATTCCCATATCGAATGATCAGTATGTTATCCTCGCCACCGACATCACCAATCAATGTGAATTGGCCTGGTAGCTTAACTTTCAGATCCGAATATAAGAGTTCCACTTCAGGCTCGGCATGAACACTCATCGTTATCATCAGAAAGAGTGTAGCTATCGTGGTCTTGATCATAATCAAATGCCTCTCAGTGCCATCACAATCTCGGATTTAAAGTTCACACCTACCTTCACTTTACATGTGTTGTATATAGAAGTATCACCGGACAAAATTCTCTTACCAATCTTCGCTAGTTGCTTGATTGCATAAGTTGAGCTGGGAACACCCATCGGCCTAGGCACGAGATCCATAGAATCAGAACAAATATTGGCCTGCTCTAGAGCACCATAAGCCACTACTGCTGCCGACTCATTTACTGATTGTGGCGTGGTTAAATTCGGCCCCCAAAAGTAATTAATCACAGCGGCAATATAGTCACGATCATGTACATCCATTTATAAAAGCTCCCTTATCATGGGGTAAAATTAAACTTTTTATATAGCTAACACACAAAGAAAGGGATCAGATTGCATGTTTTTTCGAGAATTTATTATATAAATAGACACCTTCCACATAAACTCAAGCGCCACACGATAACCGTCAGCTTGTGTTGTGTGCAATTAAGAGAACAGCTCACTATCCAAGATAATTGCTCGTTCACCCTTTTTTTCTGTTTTTTTAGTGACCCCAACTTTATCTAGTCTTTCAAGTGCTGAACTTACACGGCCAGATAAAGAGGACTTACTGCAAGACTTTAGTTCGTTATTCCATCTTGACAACTTAATCATTAACTCTTTTACAACCACTATTTCTTGTTGCTTTCCGGTTTGGTAAATATATGCGATCAGTAAACATAAAACCCATTTGTATTTATCGCCGTACGCATCAACTAAGCATTTGATAACAACATTATTCTTCAATAATCCATTAGTGGAAAGCGCTAGGTACGCGGCTACTGGCAGGGGGATGTCTCGTTTCTCTTCAGGTGATAATGAAATTGATACTCTCATTATCGCATTCCAGTGATTTATTTCTTGTTCAAATTCGAAGCTACGCTCTGAATAACCATATCCACATACTAGACATGCTTTTTTGAAAAGCTTAGTTTGATGTGGCGTAGCACATCGACATTTTACACATTGAAATATTTCTGGATTATAAAAACAACCCAAATCATCCTCATTAAAGGGGCGAAAGCGATTGAAATAGGTGTTAGATTTGTCGTTGCAAGTATATAGCGTAGATGGACATTCACGCACCAAATCTTCCCAAAAATACCAATCAGTATTTTCTTTTGAGTTCGAATATAGTAAGTATCCACCCCATTGATCACACCAACTAAAAAGGTCATTTTCTTCTATCACTTGATGTAATGTTAAAGGTGGATTACTGATCTGGAAACCAAACGTAGCCCTGTGCAGAAACTCTTTGTAAATTTCTCTTGCTTTAGCGCTTGTTGATATCTCTGTTAATTTAATGTCGTTTTTTACAATGGCACAAGCATCAAAAACAACTATGCATCTCGATGTACACCGAGAGTATGCACAATAAAGTGTTTCAGCTGTCACTTCGCCATTGACTACAACAACAATAATTGAGGACTCTACTCCACGAAAGCGTCCAATTGTTTCAACCCTGTAGCCCAAATTTGATAGCCATTCCAGTTGCCCGTTGCTATAGGGTATGAGAAAGGTAACCTGGCCAGGCCTTATGCTATCTCTCTGGAATTGCTCATTTAACTTTGCTAACTGGTGATCTACATCCAAGACAGCGATTTCGTGATATGTGTCTTCTTCTATCGGCCTCGGATTTACGACTGAATACGAAGGGGACACAAGAGTCTTGAGTCGATTACATACTTTTTTAGGTACTCTCAAGCTTTTTGTTAGTAGGAAATGGCTAACTTCTAATAATTCTTCCAAATCGCTAAGTGACATTTTGGTTTCATACGGAAAAGCCTGAATTTCATCACATAGCGCTACAATCCTACGTTTGCAAAATAATTGAAATAGAGTATCCCACCACATCGGATTGATTATTTGTGCTTCATCAACGATTAGAACATCAAATTTGTTTAAAAAACCTAATTGAATTGCAGCCATGAGCGACTGAGCAGACTCAGACTTATACCAGTCTTGATTTTTATTCTTGGACTCTTTATTGAGAAACTGTTCAGCTTCTATGCAAAGTTGGTGAAAACTTCTAACAGTGCAGTGATCACTGTGTTCTAACTGATACTTTATCTCTTTGGTTAACAGTTCATTGAAAGCAACGAAAAGAACTTGCTTACTCGTTTCAGAAAGCCTCCTTGCTGTTTCAATACCGACTATAGTTTTCCCCGTTCCAGGCCACCCACTAACCAATAACCGAGGAGAATTCAACGCAAGATTTACGCACTCTTCTTGTTCCTCAGTAAGCCTGAGCCATAGAACCTCATCATTCCTGATACGAGAACTCCAGCATGCAGCGAAATCTGCTTCTGGCAAAATATAGCCAATAACATGCTCAATTTCTGATGTTGAAAATGACTCTTGTTGATAGACTTTTCCATAGTATTTCATGAGGCGTTCAATACGTTCACCAATGCATTTGACGTCTCGTATATCAAAAACAAGCGAAATATCTTCATGACTATCAACAAGATTAGGCGGCAAGTTTATTGGCTCGACTTTGCTGTCACATAAAAAATAGGCAGCGCCAATTTTTAATTTTTTCCCACGCTTGCTTAAGAAAGATTGCAACGCATACCTACCACGACCTAACTGGCTATCAAAGGATACGCTTTCTTTCTTGCCTTTCTTTTTGTAGTGAAAGCCAGAGCAGTCATGATGTAAAGTGCCACCCTTAACTTCTATAGCAAGAAAGCCAAGGGTTGGATGTAGTACTAGAAAGTCTATTTCTCCAATGCCACTGCATTTATCTGAAAAACCATCAACGACAGATGAGAGCCAAGGGATACTGTGAATAACATGAAATTCATCATTCAATTGCTCCTGTAAAAGACTATAAACCAAAGGTTCTGCACGGGTGCTTTCATTCGTTTTTGGCCCAAAGCCTGGATACATTATTGCCATTTGAGTATAAAAATTGATGGGCTAGTCGTGGGTTAGATTACACAGAAAATTGATCGGTTGAATATATTTGTTCAAATGTAATTATTCACTATCTTTTTACAGCTAAATTTTTAGCAGATCTAAGGGTCGTCCTGTGGCACTAAATCAATACGATTATCGGAAATTTTAAGGGATTCAGAGAGCAGTTCGGTAACTTTCTTTTCAGTGTCAGTGTATTTCGCAACCAATATGGAATCTACATGCTCTGAATCAACTAATGTATTAGTAATAGCCTTCCCATCGGTATCGTCTTTTCTTTTTCCTTTCGCTAAAAAGAAAGACTGATATCTTGTGGGTGCGACACCTTCAAATGAAGAGATAGCCAACTTTTCGTTTGATTGTTCTTCAACACAGATAGAATCGCTATGTAAATCAATAGCCAGACTTTTCGCATAGGGCTCAATATATACAACCCTTTTGATACCAGCAGCGACAATATGTCTCGCACAATTGTGGCAAGGAAAGGTGGTTGTATAAATGATGGTACCTTTACTACTGCTTTGCATACTTCTAGCTAAGGTTGTAATTGCATCCATTTCCGCATGGATTGCTCTTGAAAATTCTATTAAAGAACCGAGGGGTGTATTTTCAGCGATGTTTTCCATCAATTTATGGGATATGTTCTCAGCAACCCCACCATCTTTAACTAAAATAACCCTGATCTTTTCCTTTAGCTGGTTAATTTTTTCCGTGTTATAGCATTTTGCACCATGATTAATACATCGATGATCATTTGCTCCATCTTCGACGGTATAAAGCCCCCCGGTAAACTTTGGGACATCATTTCTCCCAACAGCTAAAACATTTCCATCGTCGTCACATATAGCTGCACCGACCTGCCTTGATAAACAAGCAGAACGTAGCGACGTCGAATAAGCAGTATACATGCCTACTTCATCCTTGGTTGGCGTGATACCATTTACGCCGTGAGCAAGACAAAGAAATCTGTTTATATTGGATTTTATAGAAGGTAAATTGTTAGAGGTATTAGATATAAAGTAGTCGGAAAAAGATAAAGTTTTTTCTAATTTTTGACCATGCTTGTATTCTTGATTTCGGTCATCTTCGATTAGTTTAACTGCATTAGATCTGCTGATCCCATTATTTTTAAGCCGAGATAGCTTCTCTTCTTCCGTGGATAATATTCCAAGCTGGTAGAATATCTTTCCATATATAAGTTTAAGTAATTTAGCTTCATCAGGATGTTTCAATTGATCAATTATGAAAGCAGTATTATGCATGACAGCAATTTTATCTGCTTCAGTTTGCTCGGGATGGTTTTTTCTCCACAGCGCAATTTCCTGGACAGCTAACTGGGCAACCACATCATTACTCGAGTAGTTTCTAAGCTCATTTCCTAAACGTTGTAATTTGGAGATCCGGTCGAAATTATCTGTGCCTTCAGAGGGTAAATACTCCTTCAAGCTCAATAACTTCTTGTGTTCGTTAACAGCCAATCTCATCAGGTCGCTAAGTCGAATATCGACGACTTCATAACCTGCAGATTTCAATTCATCCGTCAGCAGCCTTTTAACTTGCTTGATACCACAACCAAGAGGGCCAGCTAATGCAACAACAAGCTCTTTGGATTGTCTTTGAGAAAGGGTTTCCTTTAGAGATAGGACATCCTTCGATCGCGGGTTATTGTCGGCTGTTGCTTTTTGTTGCCTTTCAGCCAATTTGCCTCCATCCTTTCAGGCTAAAATTACCAATCTAACTTTCGAGAGCTTTCTATCACGCTTTCTAACGCTCTTTTTCTTTCATCTAGCTGTTTCTTTACTCTGTATCCAGCCATTGTGACCGTCTTGTGAGTGGCAGGCTGATCACTACCTTTATTACTAGTATGCCAGTTGCTTCCATTATTAATGTTATTTCTATCCGTTAACTTTGGCATAACAAAGAACCCCCACGTGTGAAGTACCAATTTAAAAGTAGCATCCCTAACTCAGTTATTCCATCTAATTGATACTAAAAGCAAAAACATAATGCAATTTTCGGCCCAGGATAGTAAATGATAATTACGTGCCGAAGCAACGGATAAGCGCGAATATTCATTACAACCACGCCGACCTGACCAATACATATATTTAGTCAATTAAAATCAATAAGTTAACAGTTACACAATCTTGTATCGTTCAAATATCGCTTCATTAACTCAAGCCTATCCTTCAGAGCCAAACGCACTTTTATCACCTTTCCATTGGACAAATGAGCTTCAACAGTTAATAACAATAAGAAAATCAGAACGATAGCCTTATTGCCAAAAGTTTCCCCTGATGCCACATACACATCAAGCATCTTCTCTACATCAATGACCGCTGATACTCGGCCCCCGTTCGAAATGGCACAATTTTCCAAGTCAAAACTATATTCTGCGACTGAGTCACTCACATAACTAACCGACGGCGATAAGCACTCTCCGATACAAGTCAGCTGTCTAGCCACTCTGCTCGAAAAATCCGTTGAAACATAATCCCACACAGTTAATGGCAATCTCAGAGCCTCGATATTCACAGGCCTCTCCCCATCATTTTGACAGCAAATAGAGATCACTGGTGCACCAGACACTAAATGGACAGATGACCCTACCTTAATTCGAGGGATCTTTGAGCGTATCTGCACGCTAAGACCAATCAAGGATATGGCTAAAGCTATTAAAGAAATGATAGTGGTCATAAATTCTCCTCCGGCTTTCCCATGCGAAAAGACGATATTAGGCATACTCGCAAAGTCTCACATATAACGACTATAATACCACGGACTATAAATCTCATTTATGGAATATTGACCGGAGGAGTCACTTATGACTGGATTCATTCTTGCGTGTTTGTTGGTAGGTCTTGGCGTTGCTGTAATCCTTGTTGGCTTGGTCAAATCTGCCTCTTGGGAGCAGAAAAAGCCTACCAGACCCGACGGCCTAGAGGACATTACAAACCCCTCTCACAGCTGGCACCCACTAAATATGTGGAACGATGATAATTAATTTTTCCCGCGCAATTATGTTTATTGTCTGTTTACGTGGCATTATTCTGGCCGTTTAGCTAAACGGAAGTAGAGTACAAGAAATGGACAATCCCGATGATTATTTAGAAGTATCCCCCAATGAGATCCTGCACAGAACCAGCCATGTTCGGGATGTTGTTAGAGATCCTAAAATTGAAGACCTACCCATCGAATCCCTACCTTGGGAGGACTTCGAAAAAATGTCCTTGATGCTCTTCAGCGAGCTAAAGCACACTCAAGGGCTTCAGGTATTTCGGTACGGTAGTAACGGATACAAACAACATGGGCTGGACTTAATAGCTCTTAACAAAGCTACCGGAAAGCTCATTGTCGCAGAATGCAAAAGGGTTGCGAAACTCAATGAAAAAACACTGTCTTCTTGGGTAGAGCGCTTTCTGGAAGGTGAAAAGGCTGAACAATCTGAAAAATTTTTCCTGATAACAACAAATAATATCAGCGCTAAGCCATCATTGGTGGATCATTGGCACAAACTCTCCCTACAGTTAATCCAACAAGGCATTGAATCGGAACTTTGGGATTTCAGCAAGCTTATTACCTTACTAAAACATTCCTACTCTACGGTGGAAGATATATACGGCTTTTCCACAGCTGAAAGATTTTGTCTCGCTTCATCCGGTATGACGAAATACCCAAGCGCTTTTGGTGTTAAAAAAATATCAGAATCTTCAGGGATGACACTAATTGAAAACAGAAGTATACGGCTTGATATTTCACCACCTTCCAAGAAAAAGCCCCATCTATGTGGAGGCCTGTTATTTGCCCGTGCAGACTTAAATGGTTTTTCCATTGCGTTGAATTCCCAGTTTTTTATCAAGATGATGCAATACCGCGCTCACTCGCCGTCTCTTAGAGGAAGCCCTTTTTTCTATGGCCCAGACGAAGATGGAAAATATTTGTTTGCCTTACCTTATGCTCGACTAACACTAGATAACGCAGAGCTTGACGACCTCGACTGGATCATTGAACAAGCTTGGAGTTGTTACATTGAATCAGCAAGAGCCCTTGAGTCAAATTGGAGAACACTTAGGTTTGCAAGGCTTAGCGACGACAGATTTGTCTTCAAGTTATGCAAAGTTGAGCGATGGTTTTGGAACATCATAAAAAGCTATTTACACGAGTTTGATTGCGACAAAGGATCAACAGAACATTATATTTACGATTCTGCAGGCTGCATTAAGGTCTACGTCCCAACAAAACGCGGGAACATTGAACCCGGCTACCACCTGATCATGTATGCACACCCGAGCGACTCCACTTACTCTACTGATCTTATTCTCGGTTGGGAGCCATTAAGTGATATTGGAGGATCTCCCGTTGATCTCTCACCGAGGAAAGGCTGGGATGCTGAGTACACACATAACTGGCTGATGGACTATTTTTTCCCAAGAGTATATGAATGGGCTATTCAGAGAGAATCCAACAGCAATAAATCTATTTTAGATAAGCCGATCAAAGAAATATTCACCAGACAACCCAATCCAGAATATATAAAACTGGAAAATATAGTTTGGTCTTGCACGGATATCAGCAGGAGAAATATTGGCCTAAGAGTCACGAACAAAGAAGAGGCTGTAAATCTTGCTCTCTTCCTTCAGAGCCATTACAGCGTCTATTTATCAAAAGCGCCAATTGAGCCTGAACTCATCAGATCTGTAATTCGTGTTTGCAGTTATGTCTTGTCTACCAGGCCTAACTACACTGATCATTATTTTAAAAGTAATCTTCGAATTTCCGGTACTGATTTATATACAGAGATAGTTGAATTAGAAAAACAACTGCGTGAAGGGGTATCTCCCCAATTTAACCTCGACTTGGCACTACGATCACTATATGCATTATTCAAAGACTTATCAGATCTAAGCGATGACGACTTCACACAACTATCCGAACTAATACGCCCAGTTTGGGAAAGGTGTATCGAAGATATTATTTGTGCCTCATATTACTAATAAAGGCGGTAGAACATGAAAAATACTACTCAAAGCGAAAATAATAAGCTGGAAAATCTGAAGCTGCTCATACATCAAGGATTAAGAGATCTAGAAGCCGGAAACGTGTCACCAGGCAAAGAGGTATTTTCAGAAATCAGAGAAAGCCTTGAAGAAGGCTCGCTCAACAGAAAGTAAACATTTTGCATTGATGACTATAATTCCACGGTCTATAGCACTCTTTTCAGAAAATGCTTTTAAGCTATGGATCTTCAAGAAAATTTCTACCTTGGTAAGTGTTGGGCAGCCATTAGTAACAACGAAGTAATTGGTATTATTTCCATGCGCGTCCCAAATTCAGTGGATTTTGAGGCTTTCCGCACCAGAGCGATTGCCTGCCTAGAATTACTGGGAGAAATCAGGACAGGTGAGCTGGTTGAGAGGGGAGGGGAGCGCTACTTTGTGCAGCGCTCGAACCATGCCAGGCGTGGCAAAATACCAAAACCAGAAAAAGAGTTTCTGATATTCCACCCTTCTCACGCACAAAATGACTCAGATATACCCGGATAAGAGTTGGACATTTACCAACCTCTCTCTTTCGTAGACTTTTTGTCTAAGTGGTTGCCCCCACTTCTGGTCAACTGGATGAATCTCCCGGCTGGCAAGGTAGTTCAGTAAAGTCCTTGAATTAAGCTGAATCCTTTTCGCCAACTTGGAAAGCAGGACATATTTATCGCGGAAATCATTGATCCCTTGCTGCGATACCCATCTCGACGAATAGCCATCATTTGACGACGTCTCTATAAGCCCAGCTTCAACCAACTGATAGGTAAATTGTTGTTGGAGGCCCAATAATTTTGCCGTAGATGGAATACTCACTAAACTGCTATTCGCTTTGTAGCGCTCATACCATTCCAGAAAGTCATCTTTACTGAATAGCATTGAAGACAGGCCAGGAGCAGAATTTAACCTGGCTGATACTTTCAAGTGCTTCTGCTCAATGGCATTCAATATCGTAACAAGAGGATCGTCAATCTGCCCACCGAAATACTGCAATAATTGGGGAAGAGACCAGTATTCTCCCGAAACATCTGCCAGGCCTTTCAGAAACATATCCCTGTACCGGTATATTTCATCTCGTGAAAATTGCCAGGTCATATTTCCATGCGTACCAGGCTCAACCATCACGTCAAAACAGCCAGTTTCCCTTAGCCTGGAAAACTGCAATTTCGTCAGGCCTAGAATTGTCGCTGCTTCTTTAGCCGAAATCAGACTTCTTAACCGGTCAATCCTATCCACTAAATCAGGTTTAAATACCATCATGATCACACGTCGATCTTTTTCTAATGGTTTACTTCTAACCAGGTTTTGCCGCAATGCCTGCCGCAACGTACTTTTATGTACATCGAATTCTCGACAAGCTTGTTGCAGCGGTATCCAAGGGTGTTCGTCTATCGTCCTTTTATCAAAGTTCTTATTTCTTTTGGTCAGCGGCTTATACCAATACAAATTCAGATAACGTTCTATCAGGTGTTTGTAGGGCTTAAATTCATCGTCTGGAAATGTCTTATAGAAAGACTGATGGAACTTAGTAAATAGATCAGGATTTGTCGCATTCCCAGAATATCCATGCATATGCACGTATTTCAAGAAGCATGTAAACCCTATTTCTCCTGAGAAGAGTGCTTCACTTACATCAGACATAAAGTCCCGTGCACACTCTTGATCCTGAAAAATATTCATCGTATCAACTTTCTTCCACCGCTCCTTTTTGATCCATCTTAAGAAGAATCGCAAGAATTCTATTCGACGGCTTAAGCTAAAGCTGGACGCATTATCTAAAAGACACGCTCCTGCATCTATATTTCCGAAATGCCCTTCCAAGAACCTTTGCATATTCAGAATGTCATCAGAGCAAAACTCTACCTCCGCGTCGCTGACTTTCTTGCCGCAGATACACTGATAAATCTTGTGATCAGTGAAGCCTCCTTGTGATTGGCAAAACGGACATCGATCAAGAAGAAATACACCGTGCTCGATACAAGCGGTGGACAACTTATACTGCCATTGAACTTTGTAGAAGCCATCTTTTCTTAGGCACAAGGGACAAAACTTGAGTTTATTAGCGACCATATTGCACGTATGGACTGACAACGCTTCAGAAACGATTTTGTTATCAAGTTTGAAGCCAGACCATTCAGTATCGACCAACAAACGGTAGCACTGGTTATGCGATAGGGTGTGGGTCGGTACTTCCTCTGAACCAAACAGCCACCGGTACGATTTATAGGCATTCAGTTCTGCTATTCTAATCAAGTAAGCCATTGGTGCTTCATCTTCATATCCAGCAGGATGAATGAGTGGTTTGATGAGTTCATATTTAGTCTTCATACCGCCACCCTCAAGCTTTTTGATTGTTTCGGACGATGAAATGGCATTCCAGGCTTATCCAGCTTCTTATGCCTGAATTTTTCATGAAAAGGGTTAAGTTCACCATCTCCTTCAATCCAAATACACTCGCAAAAGGCTATTTGAAAGCATTCTTTAGTAAGGCCATTGCATTCCAAATTTATCGCTTGCTCATAGGCGCCGATAAAGAGCTTTACCATGTAATCAATTATTCCATTAGTTGCAAAATAAATTGATTTGATAATCTCTGTATCCTCAAGGTTAATCTGAATCGGTAATCCAATCTTTTCATCCAGCACCTTTATGACACCAAGAAAGCTTTTTACGGATTCTTTGTCTTGGATATTAAATGGATGAATATTGACCCTTCTCGTAAACCGCCTCCTTAACTGCTCATTGACCTCTAGCAACTCTTCACATCTATCCAACCCCATTAAGACCGTAGATACTTGCGCCTTATCGATTACAGTTTTAAGCCAGTCAGCAACTTCATGGGGAGTTCTACGATTTCCCTGATCAATAAAGTGTTGTAGCTCATCAAAAATGATCATCTTGACTTCACACTTGATCAGGTAGTTTAGAACCCGATTAGTTTTATCTATTGCAGAACCCTTGTTAAATCTTGGATCACCTAACTGAATCAACATTTCTTCAGCCATATTCTTTATTGTGGGTACAGAAGGCGTATCGACCACCAATACAGGTATGATTTTCTTTTCGTTATTTCGTTGAGCAGGATAAGTAATTTTCACCTTTTCCTTTAAGGTGGACTTTCCTGTACCAGACTGGCCAACACAAATAATATTTAGGGCTGAATTGACATGCGCTTTCATTTGATAAGCATGAGTAACGACATCGTAAGCACGATCAAATTGCGGATGATTAATAAAAAGCGTTCTCAACGAAGCAATTTTCTGTTGTTGTTCTATGGTTAAAGTCATGATTCAACCCTACCTTTCCATTACAGAGAAGGTTGGGATTTCATCAAGATCCCAGTCACCAATGGGAAATTCATTGTTGCTACTCTCTGTAGAATTAGCAGACCACGCGGTAGACTCCGGCGACTTCCGCAAAGCCTCAGAGTTATCACGCGCCGCTTTTCGACGCTCTCTGAGTAATTTGTGCTGACTCTTCTTCTCGATTTTCTTTCTGAATCGTTCCTTACTTTTTATTAACGCTTCACTGTCCTGGTCAGATGCTCCTTTAGCGCGAGCCTCAGCCCTGATTTGGAGATGCTGCCGTAATGTCAGCCCGTCGGCATAGTCCGGATCAATACAGGGTACCTTAAGGTAGTTACCTTCGAATTCATCGTACACCCAGATATAACCAAGGTTTTCCTTATCGTACCTGAATTTGAGCTTTAACGAATCATGGCTTCGATGGCGAAATGCTCCCAACTCAGATGAATTGTAGAAAAGCCCTTTAAATTCAATCCCCCTATGACTGAGCACCCTTTCATCTTCTACAGTCAAAATAAGATCCAATTGGTCGCGGCTTTCAGGCAGCATCGGCTCCACCACTTTGAGACCATCGCTCCAAAGCGAATAGGGCGTTCGTTGTGTGACTTTATGAGTTGTTTGGCAATAGATATCTATGACCCACTCGTGAACCAACTCTTTCAAATCTTCCAACGTGATTATTGCCTCCTGTTCAGATTCATAATCCCCGCGCTGATTGATGTTTGAAAATGTGGTGCCTGGTAGCCGGTGACAAACTGCTCTATTCAATGTACCCAAAATTCTTTCGACAGAGCCTTTATATTCGGGCCTTTTCTTGGGGCAGAACTGCAAGTCAATATCCAGTTCTCCGCACATGCGCCTAAGCTGATGAGAATGGAATTCCAGACCATTATCACAGATCAACATGATCGGTTTACCAAATGCTATCCACTTGTGTTTGAAATCTGGAAAGGATTTTTCAATGTAGGTTTTGGGAAGAATGGCATTGCGCAACGCCCTCATGACCGATATTTCTGAGGGAGGCTCAAAACCAATTTCAAAACCCAGGGGCATACGCGAATATCGGTCCAGAAGAAGTGTAAGATACGGCCTTCCATCGGCTTTTCCGGTTTCAGGGTTAAGGAGATGAACATCCAAGGGCGTATGATCTACTTCGACACGTTCGAGGATGTTGTTTGGCTGGGCACCTAACCCAGTTGCCCTATAAGTCTTATCAGCCGCTCTTTTTCCCTCACGCGCAGCCATGATTTCATATTTATCAAAACCATTCACAATTCGATAAAAGGATGCTCTACTCGGTATAGGTAACGGTTTTTTTCTTGCCATATTCAATGTCGTGATTTGAGCAACTAGAGCATCGTAGGTGGCTTGTTTTGAGTCTTTCTGACGGGTAAGGAATACTTCTTCAACAACACGAACCAGCTCCTGATATACCGTACCTTTAAATTTTCTCAACCCTTTTGGCCCAGGCGATTTGTTAACGAACACCCCGATATCGTAGTGATTTTCTCGCCAGCTTCGCCACCAGCGATATACACTGGACTCACTCGGAGGATTATCGTCATCCAGTTTTTCCGATACTCGCTCAATAACTATGTCCAATTCATTCTTGACCGGTATTTCACCCAAAATATCTCTGGCAGCCTTCACATAATGATATTTACGCATTACCAGCCGTTGGTTGTTCTCGGTAAAACCGTTAATATCGACTTCACTCCTGTGGTTGGTCTTCGGAACAACATCTTTTCCATGAATAACTAATTCACCGTTAAAAAATGCATCCATAAGCTGAGTTTTAGATCTTTTCACCACAGCGAGATCGGATTTACGTTCGAGGTAGCAATCACCCGTTTCAAGAATTCGATTCACAATGAATGGAACGTCGTTCAAAGTCAGGTGCAGTCCGGTACGTAAAGAGGCAAGTTTCATCGTTGATATCCTTTAAAGTAGATAATTGGGTTTCGAGGCTAATGGGCTTGTCCAGGTCAATGGCAATGTGGCCCTGGGCTATCAGTGAATAGACTTTATTGAGAGAGCCGGTAAATTCAGATAGGCCCTGAACAGTGGCGTCCTGGTTCTGTAGGAGCCACTTGGTTGCGGCATCAACCAGCTCACGATTACAGGCAGGTTTCAGGTGTGGCCGTAAGAAAGACAGATTGTGTTGTCGAACAGGTTGGTTGAGTTCTTCATCCGTTATTACGATGAAGTGACAATCGTGCTGCATCCAGAACGCAGAGATATTCCGCAGCCTTTTAATCAGCTCCTGATCTTTCAGCTTTGAAGCAGGCTTAACTTCAACAAAGACACGTTGTTTGGTTGTAAGCAGCAATTCAAAGTCAGGCGTGTATTTACGCATCTTTCCTTCACAGGGGTAGAAGATCGTAATTGGCTGCTCCCGGTAAGAAAGCACCCCTGATGAGAATTCAAACAACAGACAAGCCCGCTTTTCCAATTGCGACTCCCAGGCTATTTGTCGGTTGTTTTTCGCTGAAGGGAAGAATCCCACTACTTTCCCAGCCGTAGGCCGAACTGGCTCCCTGGCTCTGGTGACGGGTGGCTGCGGGGCAATATTCAGGCGTAACCGATCCCCCCGTCTGGCTCCGAAAGGAACCACGGTATTTTTTAAAGACATAGAAATCCCTTACCCTTTGAGGTAATAGAAATTACTGTTTCTGGTTAAGTTTTGACTGAGACCTTGACGCGCCGGGCAGGGAAAGGGGATACTCGTGGTTCTCAAGCCGTAAGTATCAACTTACACAAACACAGCGGGGCAGGCCTTACGGGTTGTCCCGTTTTGTTTTTAAGCCATTACATACTCCTGATCTCAATTCCCGGTTTTGTTTTGGTGTTTCCACCCAATTTCAGGGTATTCCGAATAATCTCTATCTGTTCCATGCTTAATGCCCCCAAATGCCTGCGCATATCACGCATTAAGGAATACTCCTCTGCCGTCGCGTTATCAGGCAGCCGTATCGTCCTTTTGGACTGATCGACGTAGTCCCAAAGCACTTCTTGCTCCTTTTCGTCCAGGTTTAACTCGGCAATTAACTTTTCCAGCACAGGTTTGGAAGGAGGGCCTTTTTTGCCATTCTCTATGGCACTGACATAACAGGAATTCACACCAAGAAGATCAGCCAATTGAACTTGCTGCAACTGGCGGCTTCTTCTCAATGATTCGAGGAACAGTCCAAATGGCGTCATACAAAAATCGTTCAAATAATGGAATTATTTGGTCTAGGATAAGGTAAAACACTTACCTAAATCAAAGGAAAGGAACGATAAAAATCATCTAAAAATCAAAGTGTTATGCTTTGATGAATCAACAGGGGTTGACTTGATTAAGCAGGGGCGTGCTTGGTTGCGATGAGACTTTTTAGCGTTGCAAGTGATTCAATATTTCAATCCAATTCCCAATCTTCGATGATGTATTTGTACATACCGCGGACGTAATCAACCACATATTCACGGACTGAATCCGTTCCCCTATCGCAATCCGGCACATGACTATCCAGCCAGTTTTCCCCTCCACTAAACAGCGCACAGGGACATTCCATATCTGAATTGAGCAATTGAAATTCTGAGCCCACAAATGCGATTTGCACCTCACCTTCCGTCACTTTTATTAGATCAGTAGTTGGCAGAGATTTAATGAATTGAACCGCGTCAGGCAAATTAGATTTCACGATTAGTCCTTATCTCGAAAAATGGGTATTATAGTCCGTGGAGCAATAGGCAACAAAACGGAATAGTTCTATCTTTTGGGATAGGGCTAAAAGATGCGAGATCCAAAACTCCAGGCTTTCGGGCAGAGGGTTCGGGAACTACGAAAAGAACAGGGGTATTCGCAGGAGCAGTTTGCGGATCTTGCGGGTTTGGATCGTAGCTATATGGGGCATATAGAAAGGGGAGAGAAAAATATTACCCTTTTAAAAATCTATCAGATAAGCCACGCATTGAACTTAAGCCCAAAAGATCTCTTTTAGTTTTTATTCACAATGAACTATTTACTCCGTTAACCTATGCACCTTACCAAACGCTTTCAGGCTACAGGGGCCATCTCTATCAAAGCTTTATTGGTTTCTGCAAAAAAACATATGCGCAACTAGAAAACACATATTTATAGGAGCCATCAACAGCAATGAGCACTAATTCGGGAGATGGCGAGCGTACTGCAATGTTAGGCTATGTACCGCAGTATGAAATAGCGGCAAGCCTAATATATGAAGCATTGCTTGATGGTAGTCTGGATTGGTTTCGGGTCGCTGATCCAAGCGCAGGGAGCTTGGATGATATATTAATTGCAACTACAGGTAAGCTTGACGCATATCAGGTGAAATGGGCCGAGTTTACTGGAGTAATAAGCTATAGCGACTTTGTCAGAGATAGCAGAACAAAAAAGGGAGATGTAAAACTTAGCCTCTTAAGACAGCTTACTGAAGGATGGTTACACCTTGCCACGAACTACAAGGAAAGGTCGATAAAAGTTCATCTGCTCCACAAACTAATTCCTAGTTCAAGTACTAAAGCCGAAATCCCTCTTGGTGATATTCAACCACAATACCCCCATTTTCAATCCTTCCTAAAAGAGTGCTGGCTTGATAGGTCATGGTGTCAATCCGGTCTTGATGCAGCAACCGAATGTTGGAAAGAGACATTATTAGATCTAAAAAGGCGGTCAGGATTCGGCCATGAGGATTTTTTAAAATTTATTCCCTGTTGTGAACTTGAATTCAACTATAAACGACCTAGCGAAATCCCTGTTACAAATAAAGGACAAGCAAGAAGAAAAAGCGACATTGATAAAATATATAACCTCCTGACACAAATGGCTGGAGGTGAGCGACGAATTGTTGAGATGTCTAAAGATGACATGTTGGAAAAGCTGTCGTGGAATCATAGATTTAAACACAAATTTGTGCATGAATTTCCAGTAGATCGAACATACCAAGAAATTGAGCAAACTGTCGAAGCTATATCTGAAGTTTTATCACAAAAAAGCAGTGGATATATCGCGCTACTTGGAAGTCCTGGATCAGGAAAGTCCACAACTCTTACTCATACTTTAAAATATAAAGCTGGCTATAAATTAGTGAGATATTACGCCTATGTTCCAGATAGTACGTATCAAGGGCGTGGTGAAGCTAATACGTTCCTACATGACATTACATTATCCCTGAGAAATCATGGATTTCGTGGCGAGAATTCTGGACAACCAGAATCAAGAGAAGAATATCTATCTTTGCTTGGGGAACAACTTCAGCAAGCCCATGAGAAATGGAAACTCGATGATGTCACAACCATTGTAATGGTTGATGGATTAGATCACATTCAGCGTGAACAAAACCCTCTACAGAGCCTATTGTCAGATTTGCCCCCGCCAAACACCATACCTGACGGTGTAATATTCGTTTTGGGAAGCCAAACACTTGAGTTGACTGATCTTTCTGATGCTATCAAAGAACATATTAAACAAGAAAATCGCGCAGTTGTTATATCTCCTTTAACTCGATCAAATGTTTATGCAGCCATTAACCAATGGCGCGGCTGTTCTGCTCTAACAGAGGAGAATAAAAGAGCTATTTTCGAAAAGTCGTTGGGGCATCCATTATCTTTGGTCTATTTGTTACAGTTTATTATTGAAAATTCTGACGAAGACTTTGATGTAATTATTAACGGATACCCCGCATATCAAGGACATATTGAACAAAACTACTCCATCTATTGGCGGAAAATCGAGGGGGATCAGAATCTTGTTAAATTACTCGCACTCTTATCAAGAATTCGAGTACCAATAAATACTCAAGTACTTGATAACTGGGCTGATCATTCAACAATTTATCAGTTTATTTCTAGCGCAGCACACTACTTTAAGAAGGATAGTGATGTAAATTGGCGATTCTTTCACAATAGTTTCAGACAATTTATTTTGGACAAAACTAGCCGTAATTTATTCGGAAATATCGACGAGCAAAAAAATATAGAGTATCACAAGATATTAGCCGATCATTGTCTCCAATCAGATTTTTCAGATCCTATGCGCTGGGAAACTATTTACCATCTTTACAATGCTAAACAGATCGAATCTGTAATTAAAACAGGAACGCAACACTATTTTAGAGAGCAGTTCTTTAAGCTGCGAAACATCTCAAGTGTTAGTGATGATATCGATTGCGTTCTCCAGTCTGCTAAAGAATTGAATGACCCTCTCGCACTAATCAGATGTATCTTAGTTGAATCTGAGTTGAGAGAGAGACAAGAAGCTCTAAATGAAATCGACGTACTAAATCTCTTATTCGAATCTGAGGGACTTAATTCAGCAATCGGATACGTTTTTGATGGGGAGCTACTTCAGGTAAGCGACTCAGAAGCACTTATCTTTTCTAAACTCCTTGCTAAAAATGAATTTTTTAATGAGGCCAGACGGGTATTCGACTCGGCTGAACCGCTAAGTTACTTGTCGGGCGGGGATAGAGTTGATCCTCATCATGGAGGATCGGAAGTTTTGAAGCAATGGGCAGATGTGGCTCATTATTTTATCCCCCTGAGCGATATTGTATCTGCCATTTTTCAAACAAAGTATAAAGATAATGATACCAGCGCTTGGAGAAAAGCGGTGTCTGTCAACATTGTTGTCGCATAAAAGTACTCAGCTCTTTAACAATTTACCGCCTTTTCCGGGTTCAGAGTTACTGAGTCCGGCAAGCTGAGGTTTCTGATGTTACCCGACCATCGTTCCGGGTGCTCGGATTTGAACGCCTCTATCACGGCTTTGCGATTCGCTAGAACTTCATCAGCCAGGCCGTTGTGTCGCTGCTGCGGTGTCACGTAGTTTATTCCGCTATGGCGATGTTCGTTGTTGTACCAGTCAACGAACTGTTGTGTCCACTCCCTTGCC